>NZ_JAAELD010000195.1 GCF_024227015.1 Moraxella sp. | reverse complement strand
TTTGGATTTTTTGTTATCTTGTCATTAGGTAAATGGTTATTGGATAAACTCGTTTTGCATCCAGTTAATAAATTGCCAGAAAAAATAATAGGTAGTGCCAATAAGGTTTTTTGTAAAAAATGACGGCGTTGCATCATTATCCCCTTTTATTGTTTGGGATAAATTTATCATTTATCCCAAGTTCAAAATCACTTCACTAAATCCGCCATCTCTTGATGAAACTCGGTATTCGCCTGATAAATATGAGCGGTTTTTAATAGTTCGCTTTCTGCCCAATGCTTGCCAATCAGCTGCAATCCCACAGGTAGGCCGTTCGCTTGTCCTACGGGGTGCGATAGGGCGGGCAGACCTGCCAAGTTCACGCCGATGGTATATACGTCACCAAGATAGATGCTGGCAGGGTCTAAGTTCTCACCCAGTCTATAGGCGGTGGTCGGTGCAGTGGGGCTGGCGATGATGTCACAAGATTCAAATGCCTTAGCAAAGTCATTCGTAATGATGCGACGTACCTTTTGGGCTTTAATGTAATAAGCATCAAAATAACCAGCTGATAGCGCATAAGTACCCATGATGATACGGCGCTGAACTTCAGTACCAAAGCCTTCTGAGCGGCTGCGCGTATATAGATCGATCAGATCTTTTGGATCTTCGCAGCGATAGCCGAAGCGCACACCATCAAAGCGAGATAGATTAGAGCTCGCCTCAGCAGGCGCAAGTAGATAGTAGGTCGCTAGAGTGATCTTGGGATCGGTGATGTCTACCTCGACGATGGTCGCACCCAGCTCTTCGTATTTGGCGAGCGCGGCTTTGACGGTGGTTGCCACATCATCAGCAAGACCTTCACCAAAATAAGCCTTAGCGATACCGATGCGTAGGCCTTGTAGTGGCTTATCGCTTGGCGTCATGACATTTAGCTGTGCTACATAATCTTCGGTGGGGCGATTGATGGAAGTTGAGTCTTTGACATCACGTCCTGCCATTGGGTTTAGTAGATAAGCGCAGTCTAGGGCAGATTTGCCAAAGGTGCCCGCTTGGTCAAGGCTTGACGCATAAGCAATCATGCCATAGCGAGACACACGCCCATAGGTAGGCTTAATGCCTGTAATGCCACAGAAGCTGGCTGGCTGGCGAATAGAGCCACCTGTGTCCGAGCCTGTCGCCACAGGGATGAATCCACTGGCAACAGCCGCCGCAGACCCGCCTGATGAACCACCTGGCACACGAGCGGTATCCCAAGGGTTGTGTACCGCCCCAAAGTAGGAGCTTTCGTTGTCTGACCCCATGGCAAATTCGTCCATGTTGAGCTTACCTAGGCTGATAAAGCCTGCATTGGCGATGTTTTCCACCACGGTTGCGTTATAGGGCGAGACGAAATTGGATAGGATTTTTGAGCCTGCCGATGTCAGCACGCCTTGGGTGCATAGGTTGTCTTTGTGAGCCATTGGCACGCCAAGCAGGGGGCGAGTGTCGCCTTCGGCACGCAGTTTGTCGGCAAGTTCGGCGTGTTTTAGGGCGTTGTCAAAATCTTTGGTAATAAAGCTGTTGATTTGTCCGTCTAGCTTCTCGATGCGTGATAATAGATGCGTGGCAATATCAACACTGCTAAAATCTTTATTTGCCAAGCCTTTGACGATGGCATCAACGCTTAATTCGTGTAGTTGTGTCATGAGTTACTCTATTTTATAAGCTTTCTAGCTGTTTTATAGTTAGGTGGTTTGGGGTTAATTTGGTGTGGATTAAAATCACTCAATCACTTGTGGCACCAAATACAGCCCATCTTGCACACTTGGGGCGACGGCTTGGAACGCGTCTCTGTCGATGTTAGGATTGGCGACATCTGCGCGCAGCTCTTGACAGGCTTCATGAATGTTTGCCAGTGGCTTGATGTCATCAGTATTAACGGCTGATAGTGTGTCCATCATGGCCAGAATTTTGCCGATGTCGCTGGCATAGTCAGATGCTAGGTTTTCATCGATCGCCAGACGTGATAGCTTGGCGGCATTTAGAATGTCGCTACTGGATAATGTGTCGCTCATAAATTGCCCTTATCTTACAATGAATAAAAAATTGAAATCATAAATGGCGTTAATTGTAGCATATCTTAGTAATTGACAAAATCACTAATCAAGGATAAGTTAGGTGTTTTTGTTAAAGAATGGGGGGTTTTGGTATGATGCAGGTGATTTTGGCATCAACTTCACCGCGTCGTCGAGAGTTATTATCGGTTGCAGGCGTGGAATTTGAGGTGATGGCGGCGGACATTGATGAGACTTGGCAGACTGGTGAGAGCGCCAAAGAATACATTATTAGAATGGTGCAGAATAAGGCAGTGCGCGCAACTTCGATATTAAGTGATGACGTTAATCACACCCAAAATCCTGCCATGATCATCACGGCAGATACCATTGGTGTCATTGATGATGAGGTGCTGACCAAGCCCATCAATAAGCCAGATGCCTTCGCCATGTGGCGAAAAATGTCAGGCAGGGCGCACGAGGTATGGACAGCCGTCTGTGTCAGCATCGTCGAGAATGGTATGATCAGACGCCAAAAGCATGTTATTTGTTCAACGCAAGTGTATTTTGTACCGCTGACAGATGAGATGAAAGAACGCTATTGGCAGACGGGTGAACCAGCTGATAAGGCGGGTGCATATGCTATCCAAGGCGGCGCGATGGCATGGGTTGAGCGCATTGATGGTAGCTATACGAATGTGGTGGGCTTGCCATTGTCACAGACTCTGGCATTGATGAATGAGATGCAAGCTCATGCTGAATGATTGCCTTTGATATGATGAGGCTTGCATCTGTGCAGAATTTAACTTACTATGACCGATTTGCGCTGTTAAATTATTATGGCTAATGAGATTTTAATTAATCATTGCTCGCTAGAGTCGCGTGTGGCGCTCATCATTGATGACGTGGTGAGTGAGATTTTTATTGAAAGATGTCAAGATGTGAGCTTGGTTGGTAATATTTACCTAGGCACAGTGGTGCGAGTGCTGCCAGGGATGCAGGCGGCATTTGTAGAGATTGGACGTGAGCGTACGGCGTTTTTGCACATAGATGACATGCAAAAAGCTGCACCGATGGACAAGCCAAATCAGCCCAAACCAAAAGCAAGTCCAGATGATTTGATTGAGCGCAGACTGTATCAAGGTGAGCGAATCTTGGTACAAGTCATCAAAGATGAGCTAGGCACCAAGGGCGCGCGCCTAACCACGAATATCTCGCTGCCGAGTCGTTATTTGGTGTACTTGCCCGATGATGACAACTATGTCGGCATCTCTACTCGTCTAAGCGATCAGAAGGAACGCAATCGCCTGAGAGGTGAGCTGACCACATTGATACAGGCGCTTAATTTCAAAGGCGGCCTGATTGCTCGCACCGCTGCTGAACATATCGCACAGGCTAAGCTAGAAGAAGATGTTTATTATCTGCTTCAATTATGGCACACCATAGTGGCGCGCACATCATCCGCCAAGCTCCGCAAAGCCAAGCATGAGCTGGTCTATCAAGAGCCATCGCTACCACTTCGCTGCATTCGTGACTTGGCGAATGAGCTTACTACCACTATCGTGGTTGATGATGAGATGGTTTATGGGGAGCTGCGTGCATTTGCAGATGAATTCATGCCAGCCATCGCTGACAAGATTCATCACTACACAGATGATGCGCCGTTATTTCATGCACGCGGCGTAGAGAGCGCCTTGAATGATGCGCTGATGAAGCGTGTTGATTTGCCATCGGGTGGCTATCTCATTATTGAGCAGACCGAGGCGATGACGACCATCGATGTCAATACAGGCTCATACATAGGTAAGCGGTCATTAGAAGAGACGGTGTATGAGACAAACCTAGAGGCAGCACAGTCCATCGCTCATCAAGTTCGTCTGCGCAATCTGGGCGGTATCATTATTCTAGACTTCATTGACATGGATAAGTCATCCCATCGAGATGCAGTATTAGAAGCTCTGCAGAGTGCGCTAGAGAATGACCCTGCGCGCATTAAAATCACGGGTGTCAGTGAGCTTGGATTGGTTGAGATGACGCGAAAGCGCACACGCGAAAGCTTGCCTCAGCAGCTGTGCGAGCCTTGCCCGGTGTGTGCAGGAAGGGGTGTCATTAAAAGCAAAGAAACCATCGCATTTGATGTCATCAGACGATTATTGCAGCTGTCAAGCCAAGCTAATAGAGCTAATAACTTCACGATTATTGCCAGTCAGGCTATGACGGATTATCTACAGGATAATCACATGAACACGATGAATGATATTATCAAACTAACCAATACTACGATACAATTTAAAATCAGTCAGCATTACCACCAAGAACAGTATGAGGTCATTTTTGATTGATTTTATCAATAAAAAATGTTATTATATTTAAATAAATTGATAAGAGATGAATAAATTATCCCACGACGGGGCATAAAAATAGTACGTTTTTTGAGCAAAATTGCGCCGAAGAATGTTTTGTAAAAATATTG
>NZ_JAAELD010000194.1 GCF_024227015.1 Moraxella sp. | reverse complement strand
TCTCATTTTGTTCTACCTTTGCCAAACCGTTCCGCAGGCAACCAACATCATCATACCCTGTTACCTGTGGTTTTTCACACGCCAAGGCGGATAAGGGTAAAAGAGATAGGGCAACAATAAGGGGCTTGATGTTCATGATAATCTCCTAAAAAGTGTGGGGTAATCATAATCAATTTAGGCGACATTGGCAAGCGTGTTTTATTTTTCCTATTAAGAAAAGATACATCAACCAAACCGCTATTTATTTGCTATTTTTAAAGATTTATAATGGGGTGAATTTTAAAAACATCAGGTATTTTTATGATTATCCCTAGACTGTCGCACGAACGTGGTTTTGCCGAGCATGGCTGGCTAACAAGTCGCCATAGCTTTTCGTTTGCGGACTATTATGACCCCAATTTTATGGGCTTTTCTGCCCTTAGAGTCATCAACGAAGACTGGATAGCTCCGAGCATGGGCTTTGGCATGCACCCACACAAGGACATGGAGATTTTGACCTATGTACTGTCAGGGGCGGTCGCCCACAAGGACAGCATGGGTAACAGCGAGACCGTGCCAGCAGGCGAGTTTCAGCTTATGTCGGCAGGGACGGGTGTGCGTCATTCGGAGTTCAACCCGAGCGACACGGACGAGCTACACCTCTACCAAATTTGGATAATACCTAATCGCATGGGCGTAACCCCACGCTATGAGCAGGCAAAGTTTGATGAGTACATGGGCGGTACGCTAATCCTGTCGCCCACAGGGGAGAGCGGGTCGTTTGTGGTGTATCAAGACATGAAACTGTGGCGGTATCAGTTGGACAGCGAGCAAGCTATAAGCCTTGATAAAGGCAGAGCCTACTGGCTACAAATCGCCAAAGGGTCTGTGGTGATAAATGGCGAGCACTATCAGGCAGGGGACGCTTTGGCAATGGTTGATGAAAATCAAATCATCGCCCAGAGTGATGAATTTGGGGAGTTTTTGTTGTTTGATTTGCCACGCTGATGCGCTGATGCGCTGATACGTTTAATCTGATATAGCTAAGAACCGCTTGATGATAAGCGGTTTTTTTATTTTAGATTGACCGCTTGTCTAATGGTGTGTGGCATCTGATGGGCGGAGAGTCCGCGAGCTCCATCTTTGGCGAGTAGGTCGCCTGCGTGGGCGTGCAGGGCGACAGCTGTCATGGGACTGGTGTCAAACTGCGCCAGAATGCCTGCCATCATGCCGCTTAGCACATCGCCCATGCCGGCCGTTGCCATGCCAGCATTGCCCAGTGCGCAGATCTCAAGTGCGCCTGTGTGGTCTAGCACTAGGCTGTTTGCACCCTTAAGCACCCACTGACCGCCAAAGGTGTGCTGTAGGGCGTGAATGGCGGCGAATCGATCAGCTTCGATGGTCTGCGTGGTGGTGTCTAGCAATCTGGCAGCTTCACTACTGTGTGGGGTTAATACCCATTTTTGGGGTAGTTTGCCCTGTAGAGGATAAGTCGCCAGATGCCATAGCGCGTCTGCATCTAAGATGACGGCTTTATTTGCCATGTTGGCAAGTAGGTGGTCAAAAACACGCTTGAAGGTTTGTGTTGCCCATTCATCACGGCCCAATCCCATCCCAAAGCACACCGCATGCATCTTAGCCAAGTTATTGAGTGTATCAGCATCATCAATATCGCCAAGCATGAGATTGGGCGAGCGTGATAGGATCGCTGGATGGTGATTGGTGTGCGTCAAGACGGTGGTACGTCCTGCGCCTGTTGCCATCGCTGATTCTGCTGACATGATGGCTGCACCGCCCATGTGCGGATGACCGCCGATGACCATTACAGAACCGAAGTCGCCCTTATGGGCGGTGTGCTTGCGCGGTGGTAATGTCGGTGGAGCATCAACGAGATGAGCGATGGGGTGGATCTTACCATTATTGGGAATGAGCGGCACAGTGATGACTCTACCTACGACATCCTTGCTGGCAGATCCGTACAGACCGCTCTTTAGACCGATCAGACAGAGCGTCACATCAGCACGCACGCAGACGGGTAAGGTGATGCCTGTATTGGCATGCAGTCCGCTGGGTATATCGACAGAGATTTTTAGCCCTTGGCTGTCATTGAAGCGATGAATGAGCGCCTGATAATCTTCATCGAGCGCACGAGACAGTCCAATGCCGAATATGGCATCTATCTGAATGTCGGCAGGCGGGGCGTTGTTAATATCATCGCTGATAAGAATGCTCGTCATTTGCGTCTGTGCTAGGGCGCGTCTGGCGTCTGACGTGGTGGGCGGGCTGGGTAGAATAACCTTCACATCAAAGCCAAAATCATGCAGATATCTGGCAATCATCAGCCCATCGCCGCCATTATTACCCGTGCCACACCATATACAGATGCTGTCCGTATCACGAACGATGTCTGTGATGTGGTGTGCCATCAGCAGGGCGGCTTGACACATCAGCCCAAAGGATGAATTGCCCTGCTCGAACCATCGCTGTTCCCACAGGCGCACGTCTTCTGCGGTATAGATAGGCTGTCTCATGGTATTTATCCTCTGGCGGTTGGTGTGATTGCGCATGAAGCCAATCCGTTATACATACTATATAAAGTCAGGCACGCCACTATGGAAGCGTAGCTCGCCATCGGGCGAATCGATCAGCTCCGCCTCGACCTCACGGAAAAATGCGACACGCTCATCGATGTTCTCATTCGTGATGGACTGCGCTAGGCGCAGATAGTCTTCGTAGTGGCGACTTTCTGACTTTAGTAGATACTTATAATAACGCGCCAGTTTCTCATCGTCAATCACATCCGCCAGCGCCGAGAACCGCTCACACGAACGCGCCTCGATGAACGCGCCGATAATAAGTACATCAACCATCGCAGCAGGCTCCCAGGTGCGCTTATGCTTGAGTAGACCTTTGGCGTAGCGACCTGCCGATAGATACGACCATTCGATGCCGCGCTCTTTCATTAATGTCAGCACTTGCTCATAGTGTAGCATCTCTTCACGAACCAGCTGCGCCAATCTCTCCTGTAGCTCACGATGAAACTCATAACGAAAGATCAAATTCATAGCCGTGCCCGCTGCCTTCTTCTCGCAGTTGGCATGGTCTTGCATGAGTAGGGGTAGGTTGTCCTTGGCAGCGCTCAGCCATTTATCCGATGTGCGCGCACCCAGAAACTCATGAATGTGGCTGATGTCGGTGGTGGCTTTGGCGCGCGTGGTGATGTTCTGTAGGTCGTCTTCAGGGGCGATGGTCGCATCTGGGTTTGGGATGTCGTTCATTGGTGTGTCGGTCATGATCGTCTCAATGTTCAAAAAAATTAATCAATCTATCAATGAATATTTGTGTAAACATTTGTGTTCGCTGTGTAAATTTTGGCTTAAGCTAGCTTAATAATGTTACAGCGTGATGACCATTTTAACATATTTTTTGGGTGAAAAAAGCGTGAATATTGCTCAAAAAAAGTACAATATTGCACGATAATGAAACTAATTTACCATTGATAATAATAATATATCTTGTTATTCACAAAATTTTAAGGGCTTAAAAAATATATAAGTATTTGAAATATATAAAAAAATTAAAAAACATCAAAAAAAATTAAAAATTTTTTGGTAAAAGGTGTTGCAAAATATGACAAAGTTGGTATTCTATAAATGAAATGTGAATTTGGCAAAGGTCTTTTCCGAGTTGTTACAATTCAAAAAGTCACTAACCAGATTCTTGATTTCGTAAAGTAACCTCGCAGGCTTGATTTAGATTTTTAAATTTAAGTACTGCATTGGGCGCAGCTTTAGCGACCCAAACTAAAAAATGTAATGTGGAGAAACCCATGAAAAAACTACTTTTAGCATCAGCCGTCGCTGCTCTATCTATCACAGCTGCACAAGCTGCCCCAACTGTATATGGTAAAGCATTCCTTACTCTTGACGTTCAAGACGGTGATGACAACAGCTCAGACTACGTAGCGCGTACTCAGCTAAACTCTAACGATTCTCGTATCGGCGTTAAAGGTTCTGAAGCACTAACTCAAAACACTGACCTAGTTTACCAACTAGAATATCGTGTTGACATCGACTCTGACGCTGCTCGTAACTGGGAAAGCCGTGATACTTATCTAGGCCTTGCTAACAATCAATACGGTACGCTAGTAGCTGGTCGTTTAACTACTATCGATGACTATGTTGACTATGCTAACGTAACAGCTGGTAAGCCAGTGGGCGGTGACAACGTTCTAGCTTCATTCAACGCTGAACGTGCAAACAACGCATTTGCATATTTCTCACCAGAGCGTAACGGCGTACAAT
>NZ_JAAELD010000193.1 GCF_024227015.1 Moraxella sp. | reverse complement strand
CTGATCGCCAATCGCCTTGTGTAGTAGTGCTGCTACCACAGAGCTGTCAACACCGCCAGACAGACCTAGTAGTACTTTTTCATTGCCGATCTGTTCTTTTAGTTGGGCGATTCGCATCTCAATGATGTTCTCAGAGTTCCATGCATTGCCACAGCCACAGATGCCATGTACGAAGTTAGAGATAAGCTCAACGCCTTTTTCTGTGTGGGTGACTTCTGGGTGAAATTGCACACCATAGAATCCACGCGCTTCATCACTGGCAGAAGCATATGGGCAGCTTGGCGTGCTCGATGTAGTCGCAAAGCCCTCGGGCAGACGCGATACTTTATCGCCGTGGCTCATCCATACTTGTGATTGGTTATTGGCATCTGCGATGTCGTTTAGAAGTTTGTCATTCTGAACGATGTCAATTTTGGCATAACCAAACTCATGCACATCACCAGCTTCAACCTTGCCGCCAAGCTGTTCTGCCATCGTCTGAAAACCATAACACACGCCAAGCACAGGCACACCCAATTCAAATACCGCTTTTGGTGCGCGTGGACTGCCTTCTTGATGAACGCTCTCAGGGCCGCCAGATAGAATGATGCCTTTAGGGTTGAAGGCGCGAATGTCTTCGTCAGACATATCAAAAGCATACATCTCAGAATATACGCCTGCTTCACGCACACGGCGCGCGATCAGCTGACTGTACTGCGAACCAAAATCAAGGATTAAAATACGGTCTTGGGTAATGTTGGTCATGGCTATTCCAGTTAAAAAACCAATAAAATAAACGCAATTAAGCACAAAAACATAAAGAGCTAAAGCAGGACTAAGCCTGCTTTTATTTAAGTATCGATGTCTGCGTTGAGCGCATTTTCTTCGATGAAGATACGACGCGGCTCAACTTCGTCACCCATCAGACAGTTGAACAGGTGATCGGCAGCGATGGCATCTTCGATGGTGATCTTGAGCATGCGACGATTCTCCGGATCCATTGTTGTCTCCCACAGCTGATCAGCATTCATCTCGCCCAATCCCTTATAACGCTGAACCGTCATGCCACGGCGTGCATCATTCATCATATAAGTCCACAGATGATTAAAATCCTTAATCGCCATGTCTTTGTCGCCACGGCGCAAGAATGCATCCGCACCTAGGATATTATTCCACTCACCAGAGAGCTTATACAGACGAGCGTATTCTGATGATTTTAGGAACATGGCATCTAACGTATAATACTGAGGCAAGCGATGCACAAAAATCGTCACGCGTGGCAGCCATTGCTGTTTATCCGCTTCATCGCTACCAGTTACTTCAACAAGCTCAACCTTAGGCGATAGATGCTGCGCCAGCTCGTTAAGCTTAGCTTGTAATGAATCTGTCCAAGCCTGCAAAGCCACCTTATCATGAAATTCTGCATCAAACTTTGGAATGAAGGTTAGCGCATCTAACAGTTCAGAAGGGTATTTATTTTGAAGGCGAGACTTGATAACCTGTGATTGGTTATAATCATTGAGCAGTTTTTCAAGCGCAACCCCAGTCACTGCAGGCGCATCTTTATGTAAGAACAGCTGATTTTCATCAATGGTCGATGACAGCAGATAGGATTTTAGTGCCTCGTCATCTTTTAGGTATAATTCATGCTTGCCTTTTTTGACCTTATAAAGCGGTGGCTGTGCGATATAGATGTGACCACGCTCGATAAGCTCTGGCATTTGACGGAAAAAGAACGTCAAAAGCAGCGTACGAATGTGAGAACCATCGACATCGGCATCGGTCATGATGATGACTTTGTGATAACGAAGTTTATCTGCGTTGTATTCATCCGCGCCAATGCCCGTACCAAGCGCTGTAATCAGTGTGCCAACCTCAGCGCTGGACAGCATCTTATCAAAGCGAGCTCGCTCAACGTTTAGAATCTTACCTTTTAGGGGTAAGATCGCTTGCATCTTACGATTACGCCCCTGCTTGGCAGAACCACCCGCAGAGTCACCCTCGACAATATAAAGTTCGGACAGAGCAGGGTCTTTTTCTTGGCAATCCGCCAATTTACCTGGCAAGCCTGCGATGTCTAATGAAGTCTTGCGACGTGTCATTTCACGTGCTTTACGAGCTGCTTCGCGAGCACGAGCAGCATCGATGATCTTGCCTGCGATTGACTTGGCAGCGCCTGGATTCTCTAGCAGATATTCATTCAAGCGCTCATGCATGATGGTCTCTACCGCGCTTTTTACTTCGCTAGATACCAACTTATCCTTGGTCTGTGAGCTAAATTTCGGATCAGGCACTTTCACTGAAACAATGGCAACTAAGCCCTCACGAGCATCATCACCCGTGACTTGGACTTTTTCTTTTTTGCCAATATTTTCAGATTCCATGTAGTGGTTTAGGCAGCGGGTTAGTGCCGAGCGGAATCCTGATAAATGCGTACCGCCATCTTTTTGGGGGATGTTATTGGTGAAGCACAGCACTTTTTCGTTATAGCTGTCCGACCACTGTAGGGCAACTTCCACACCGATGCCATCAGAACCTTGGGCGGTAAAATGAAAAATATCGTTTAGGGTTTGCTTACCTTCATTGATGAAAGTAACGAACTCGGACAGACCGCCTTTGTGTTCAAAGACTTGCACGCGATCATCACGCTCATCTGTTAGGACGATACGCACGCCCGAGTTTAGGAAGGATAATTCACGCAAACGCTTAGCAAGGATATCATAATCAAAAATCGTCCCGCTAAAAATCTCAGAACTTGGGTAGAATCTGACCTGCGTTCCTGTCTTGTCAGTCTCGCCTAAGCGCTTTAGTTCAAAGTCAGGCACGCCATCGGTATAATCTTGGGTATGCTCAAAGCCATCACGCCAGATGTTTAAGGTTAGTTTCTTGGACAGCGCATTAACAACCGACACACCCACACCATGCAGACCGCCCGATACTTTATAAGAATTATCATCGAATTTACCACCAGCGTGCAGCACCGTCATGATGACCTGCGCTGCTGACACGCCTTCTTCTGGGTGGATATCTACAGGAATGCCGCGTCCGTTATCCATGACCGAGACCGATTCGTCTTCGTGGATGATGATGTTAATCTCATCACAATGGCCTGCCAGCGCTTCGTCAATGGCATTATCCACGACCTCAAACACCATGTGGTGCAAGCCCGTACCATCATCGGTATCGCCGATATACATACCAGGACGTACGCGAACCGCTTCAAGTCCACGCAAAACTCGGATATTTTTTGAGCTGTATTCGCTATTTTGGGTATCAACGGATTCGCCGTGTTGCGCCTGCTCAGTCATGAAACTTCCTTAAAACTTGCGCACAGCTAAGAATTTAATGCGCAATTAATTGATAATATTACACATTATTATAGCATTTTTTTTATAAAAAGTCATAAATTTAAACGTGAAACGCCCATCAAATCAATATTTTAGTGAACTTGGTGACAGCATTTCACTAACCTTTCCTTGTTCCACGTGAAACACTTTTAAAGCATCGTTATTATTATTCAAAGCAGTCATTTTTTGTTGTATTTTACCAATGGTATCCGTCTGCAGACTTGTGATGAATAATTGGCATGGTAGCACCAAAAGCGCATCGAGCAAAATATCAATCGCTCTATCATCAAGCTCAGCATCCAAGTCATCAATCAGCACCACAGGCTCGATGTCAGGCAGTCGAACACACATCATCTGTAGCTGTGAGAGTCTAAGCGCGGTAATCAGTAGTTTTTTCTCACCACGCGATAGAACGTTCACCGCCTGCTCTCTTAGTTTGTCACCATGATCATTGGTGTTCTTTAAGGATACGACAACATCCGCACGATGCGCACCAACACGGGTATAGCCCAGCTCTTTGTCTTGAGATAAGCGATGTTGCAGTACTTCAAATAAGCCTGCTTGCTTATCAAAGCCTGCGCTATAACTCAAAGCGATCTGACCTTCATAAGCAGGTAATAGATGTCCAATCATCTCATCGAACAATACTTGCCACTCATTAAACACCGCCAAGCGATAATGATGCAACGCCTTGGCATGAATGGCCAACTGATGATCCCATGCACTGACTTCATGTAGGGTAAGAGATGGTGATTTTAAAAGCGCATTACGTTGTTTTAGCAGCCTTTGGTAAGCCAACCACTGCGGATAAAAATCAGGTTCCACGTGAAACGACAGCCAGTCCAACAGCTGCCGACGCACCCCGCTACCTTCTTCTAATAGCGCCATGCTGGTCGGATCAATCAATAAAGTAGGTAACGCAAAAGACAAAGCGCTTTGGCTAGGGACGGTGCTGTTATTGAGCTTTAAAGTAGTGGTGGCAAGATTTGCTGCGTCAAGTTGTTTTTGAATGGCGAGCGTCTGATCATGAGTTTTCGCCCAGACAGTGCAAGCCTTGGCGTGATGTGTGATATAACGCTTAGGCTCATGATGACGAAAGCTTTTGCCCCGAGAAAGCAAAAACACCGCCTCAAGAAGCGATGTTTTACCACTGCCGTTTTTGCCAATAAATAGATTGCACTGCTGTAAGTCTAACGATGCTTGCTGTATATTGCGAAGGGCGTAAATGCGTAATTCTTGAATCATTACACACGCATCGGCATCACGACGTATTGATGATTCATCTCATCGCCCACTTGATAGATGAGTGCAGGCTTAACCGCCTCAGTCATCTCGATACGCACATCACCATCCAATACACGCAATACCGCACGCAGATAGGCTTCATTGAACGATACTTCAAGCGGCTCACCTTCATAAGCTACTGCCAAGTTCTCTTCCGCTTCATCTTGCTCACGCTGATTGCGAACACTGACCTGAACTCTGTCTGATTCTTTAAAATCAAACAACACGCCAGGCGCCTCTTTGCTGTTTAACACAGACAAGCGGCGCAGCACTTCCACGGCTTCATCTTTATTGAAGATAGCGGCTTTGTCGTAGCTTGGTGGCAGTACACGACGATAATCAGGGAATTTACCTTCAATCAGGCGCGCCACCATACCAACTTGCATACCTTTATAATCGCTCTCGTCGCCAAAGCCCAATGATAACTGTAAAAATTCATCATCAAACCCAAGTGCGACCACATCATCCTCTGAAGATCTAACCAGCTCGCCAAGCAGACGCTCAAGCTCAGCCACGGCCTTACCTGGGATAATCACACGGCGATCATCATAACTGGCGTCTAGGGCACGATGAGCAACTGCCAGACGATGTCCATCGGTTGCCACCGCGGTAAGCTTATCGCCATTGATCTCAAATAACATGCCTGTTAAATAATGACGAACGTCTTGGGTTGCCATGGCAAAACGCGTATGACTGATCAAATCATACAAAGTGCCACGATTGATGTTCAATGCTGCAGCAACACTTGGCGCACCAATACTTGGAAAGTCCTTAGCAGGCAGGGTCTTTAAGGTATAACGACCTTTACCGCTCACAATAAAACAGCGCGTCTCATCAGCATCCAAAGAGACCATCTCATCTGAGAGCGCTTTACAAATGACAAATAATTTCTCAGCCGGTAGCGTTGTCTCACCTGTTTGCTGACATGCGTCTGCTGGCAGTGCAATCGTCGCGGTCAGCTCCACTTCCAAATCAGATGCTACTAAGGTTAATACATCTTGATCTAATACAAACTTAATATTAGCTAAGATGGGTCCGATGCGATGGTGTTTATCGGCAGCTTTAGCAACCAAGCTGATGGCGTTTATCAATACGTCGCGTTTTATGGTTAATTTCATTGTTATAGTCCTGTCATTTCATGTGCTTATGGTACTTGCTTTTTTTGGCAAACACAAGTTATTCAATCAAAAATTATCACTCAAATTCTAAGGTTGCTTTTAAGGCTTGATAGGCCTTATCCACCTTAACGTCTGTCGCTCTTAGCTCTTCAATTGCTTTGCATGCATGCATGACTGTGGTGTGATCTCGCCCCCCAAAAAACTGCCCAATCTCAGGAAAGCTGTCTTGGGTTAATTCACGAATCAACGCCATCGCCATCTGGCGTGGTCTTGCGATGTTACGTGCGCGTTTTTTACCCATCAAGTCTTTGGCGGAGATGCCATAATACTGAGCCACCAAGTCACGAATGTTATCAGCATTCACCGCACGAGCGCGAGCCTCAATGTGGTCTTTGATGGCATGGCGTACGAGTGACAAAGTCACAGGCTCTCCAGACATGACAAAATTAGCATGCACCTGATTGAGCGCACCTTCTAGACGGCGCACATCTGGCGCGACGTTCTGTGCGATGAACAGAGCACATTCTTTTGGCAAATCCATGCCAAGAACGCTGGCTTTTTTCTCCAAAATCTGTACGCGCATGTCAATATCAGGCGGCTCAATCAGTACATTAAGCCCGCTCGAAAAGCGCGATTTAAATCGTTCATCAAAATTATTAAGCTGGGCTGGCTGTCTGTCAGAAGCCAAGATGATGCGATTTTTTTTGTTTTTGCTAAAATCACTAAAAATCGTTAAGAGTAAATCAGAGATGTGCGGCGCTCTTTTACCATCAATCAAATGAATATCGTCAATGATTAATAGATCCGCCTTGCAGATTTTTTTGACCAATTGATCAACTTTTCTGTCGCGAAATGCATCTTTGGTGATGCGAAAGAAATGATCCTTGGTCATATAGCAGAATCTTAATCCTGCTTTTTGATAGCGATGCGCCACCGCATGCATGAGGTGCGTTTTACCCAAGCCTGACGATCCATACAAAAACACCAAAGGATAAGCACTTTCACCGCCTTTTTTGCCCAAATCATAACAAGCATTATAAGCAAAGGCGTTGGATTTACCCTTTACAAAGGCATCAAAGGTATAGTTATCTTCAAGCTGTTCACTTTCTTCAATTTGAGTATTGGTCTTGGCTTTTTTTGTGACTGTTTTTTCACTTTTTGGCTTAACATCGACCACCTTGGGCGTCTCAAGACGCACGCCTTCAATCCCTGCTGGCGCATGCTTTTTAACCAACAGTTCGATCTTATCGATGTAGTTGTCCTTGATGTGCGTGATAAAGTACTGGTTAATCGCAGAAAGCACCAACACATCGCCATCAACACTTGCTTCAAGAGGTGATAACCAACGCAAAAAGTCCGTCTCTGAAACTTCAAAAGACAGCTCTTTTAAACATTCTTGCCAAAAATCAGCAGAAGGGCTTGACGCACTCATGGGCACCAACTCATCTTCATCAAACAGTGACATGTTAGGTCAACCTCTAATGGTTTACTTAAATAATAATAAACTATAATTTAAGTAAAATTTTATTTAGTTAAATTAATTATTTTTTTAATTTTAATTGAATAAATGGAAAATCCTCCCATCTTTTCAAACATGTGAGGAATATTAGCACAAAAATTTAAAATTTCAAAGCAAATTTTTCTGTGGATAACTTTATGGAAAATCCTGTGGATAACTTAAAAATTCAACTTATTCACAGACTTTAAACATTTAATGAACATATTTTTCCACAATTTAAGTTTATGATTTTTATATTTTTTTATTAGTTTTCCACAGAAATTTTATCGCATTATAACTACTATCTTTATATTTATAATATAATAATTGACCTTGATTAAAACTGTGGATAACTTTTATAACCCTACTAAAATCAAGTCTTTCACGATTAACCATTCTATCAAAATATTGGATCCAAATAAACTTCAATTATCTGGTTTAACACGCGTCTTTATGAAAATCATGGTAAATACCTTGACAATCAATATTGCTTTTGCTAAAATTGGTTCGTTTTTTCACCTCATATTGGTGAATTTTCATTTATTAAACCCACCACAGCAGTCAGCTGCGGTACCAAGTCGTCACTGTCAGGCTTCTGCAGAGCTTAGTGATGCCAACCAACCTTAAGGTATATTATGAAACGTACTTTTCAACCTAGCGTTCTAAAACGCAAGCGTACTCACGGTTTCCGTGCTCGTATGGCTACTAAAAAAGGCCGTCAAGTTTTGGCGCGTCGTCGTGCTAAAGGTCGTCATCGTTTGACCGTATAATCGACACATATTAAAAAGCACCACATTGTTGGTGCTTTTTTATTTGCCCTTTTTCATATATACTGCTTATTTTAAACAATATAATCCTTCATGAACACCCAAAATTTTCATTTTACTAAAGATCAGCGTTTGCTCACCCCTACTGACTTTAAGCACGTCTTTGATTCACCAATGAAAAAAATACATGGCGATCATTGTATTGTGTTTGTCAAACATAATGACAAAAATACGCCAAGATTAGGACTTGCCATCACCAAGAAAAAACTTAAACAGGCGGTCATGCGTAACAAAGTCAAGCGAGTCACCAGAGAGATTTTTCGTCTAAATCAACATGAGATAGCAGATGTGGATTTGGTATTGATTGTTAAGATTGGCTTTACAAAAGATTTTGACATCATGAGTGATATTGTTAAGATTTTTGAAAAAATAAAACATCACTATCCTAAGTCATCCCAATCTTAGATTTATGATTAAGCGTTTGTTGTTGTTTTTGATTAAGGTTTATCAAAAAGCCATCAGTCCAATACTGCCAGCACGTTGCCGGTATTATCCGACCTGTTCGCACTATGGGCGACAGGCGTTAATGTGGCATGGTGTTCGTCGTGGATTACCTTTGGCTGTGCGCCGGGTGTGCAGTTGTCACCCTTGGGGTGGTTCTGGTATAGATTTTGTGCCTGTGCCAATGTATCGATATCGTTATGATTTGGCGGATGATGTTCTACTGATAGGACACGCTGTGTTTTTGGATAAATTTAGCTATGCTGCCAGATTGAATCATCTGATGAAAAGCAGCTAAGTTTACGCTTTTGTAAATATTTTCTATGATTTTATTCAAAAGTTTAGTAAAATAAAGGGTTTATTCACAAATTTATTGATGAATTTTGATTAATGGTGCGTCATTTTGCGCGCCTAAACGCATTGTTAGGATGTTTCCATGCAAAAAATTCTTCGGATTTTAATCATCATTGCTATCTTGATCACGAGTTATTTGCTCGTGCTTGCGTGGCGTGATGACACAATGAATGCGCCGAAACCTGCGCCTGTAGCGACACAAACCAGCAGCGTTGATGTCCCGAATACG
>NZ_JAAELD010000192.1 GCF_024227015.1 Moraxella sp. | reverse complement strand
GCGCCAGCTACTAATCGTGATCCTGATACTTCTGCAAAAGCAGTATTAATAACATTATTATTTGCAATTTTATCCAAATCATCGCCACCAATAGCAATAGATGCTGCACCTTCTGCACGGGTATCACCACCGATTGCTAAAGATTGGTCACCAGAAGCCGAAGCTTTATAACCTAATGCCACAGACTGACCACCGGTTTTTTCGCCAAGATTAGTGATGGTTCCATTTTTTGCATCTCGAGTTGGGTTGTAACCCGCCGAAGTAATCAACCAATTGCAGTGCTGTCTTTAGATGCAACTGCTGCATAACCGTTTACAGTCGCACCGCCATCGATAGCTTGTGAGTGCCCACCAATTGCTATAGACCAAGCACCACCTGCACTTGCATTATAACCGCCAGCAAAAGTGCCACTACCATTGCTCACAGCGTTACTTCCAATGGCTGTTGCTTCGCCCGTCATAGTTCTAGCATTAAAACCAACAGCAACATTATTCAAACGATTATTTGTAGTAGCGTTTACATCATTTGTAGTAGCGTTTACACCACAAGCTAAAGATGTTCTATCTGAAGCACTCGCACCATTTGCACTAGCAGTACCATCTCCTTGTACCGTATGACAAACTGCTGCCACAGCTTCTGACACAGGCAAAAGTGCGCCACCTGCAATAAAGGGGACATTCAGCAATACAGCACCAAAGGCAGTTGCCATTAAAGAATAGGCTTTATGTGTGTAAGAACTTGTTTCCGCAGATTGATCCACCGTTGTTGCAGAAGATTTTCCTTTAGCCTTTGCGAATTCAGTCACAGCAGTAAAGGTGCCTGTGGATTTGTTAAAAACAACCTTGTAAATCTTATTCATAAAAATACCTTCTTGTAGGTAGACTAAGATAAAGGAATGATGCCAGTCAAACACTCACCAGCTCATCAAGCCTACTCATTGAGAAATTAGCTCACCCTTTGGATTTTTCACCGAACAACAGACGGATTTATCCTAGAGTTTTATGCTAACTATTATAAGAGAAACACAAATCAAGAGCTTTTTAGTTTTGTTTTATTTATTGTATTTGGTAAATCATTTAGTTTAATTTTATATATAACATGCAAAAAAAACCTACATTATTATGACTTAATGTATAGTTTTGTAACATTGTTTTTATAAATCAACAAATGATTGCTCATACATTAACCAAGTATTTCGCCAACTTTAGCGGCGATGTCTTGAGCTAACGACTGGCATAATGCCTCATCTTGGCATTCCACCATCACACGAATGACAGGCTCTGTGCCAGATTTACGAATCAGCAGGCGACCTTGACCAGCCAAAGTCTGCTCCGCCTGCTCAAAGATAGCGACCAGCTCAGCATTATCATATGGGTCAGACATCTGCGCCAGACGGACATTGACGAGCGTCTGAGGGAATGGCGTATAGCCGTCGGTCAGTGTGCTTAATTTTACATCACGCTCGACCATGCACATGAGCACCTGCAATCCTGCCACGATGGCATCGCCCGTGCGGCTCTTATCTAGACATAAGATATGACCTGATGGCTCGCCGCCGATACTCCAACCTTTGGTTTCAAGGTCTTGCATCACATAACGATCCCCAACCTTGGCACGGTGGAATCCAATACCACGTTCCGCTAAAGTCAGCTCTAACGCCACGTTACTCATGAGCGTACCCACCACGCCGGCAGGTTTTAGATGATTTGCCAGAATGTATAGCACAGCATCGCCATCAACGATAGCGCCCTGCTCATCTACCATGATGATGCGATCGCCATCACCGTCTAGTGCGATACCAACATCAGCGCCATGTTCTAGCACGGCCTTTTGAAGGGTCTCGGGGTGAGTCGATCCGCAGTTATCATTGATATTCACACCATCAGGCGTATTATGAATCGCAATGACCTCTGCACCAAGTTCACGGAGCACACGAGGCGCTACGCTATAGCCTGCACCATTGGCACAATCCACCACGATTTTTAGTGAATTTAGGCTCAAATGATACGGAAAGCTGCCTTTGCAGTATTCGATATAACGCCCCTTGGCGTCCTCAACCCGAAAGCTCTTACCAATGCCATCTGCCTTGATGCCTGCAAGTCTAGACAGGCGTGCATCAGTGTCACCAACCAAGGCATCCAATTCTAGGTTAATGGCGTTTTGGATCTCGTCAGAGATTTTCTTGCCTTCGTGAGAGAAGAATTTCACGCCATTATCTTGATAGGGATTATGCGATGCTGAGATGACCGCACCCATGTCCGCATGGAAGCTCTTCACCAGATGCGCAATCGCAGGCGTCGGCAACGGGCCTAGCATATACACATCCACGCCTGCCGCGTTAAATCCCGCCTGCAGTGCCGCCTCAATAACATAACCCGATAGACGCGTGTCTTTACCGATCAGTACGCTTGGGCGTTTTTTTGAATTGCCGGCGCGCTCCACCAACACTCGTCCCGCACCAAAACCCAAACGCAACAAAAAATCAGGCGTGATCGGGAATACACCAAATTCTCCACGAATACCATCAGTGCCAAAATAACTCATGCTTATCCTCCAAAACATACAATCATATTCAAAAAATATATCGGCGAATTATATCACAGCAATTCCTTTGAAAATGTAAGTATTTGCTAACCATTCGTGAATATTCAGTCAAAAAAAGCACATACTCAACCCTTAACAATTCATCAATCAAGCAAAATCCTCAGCAATGTGATACTCTTTGATTTTTAAGCCTCAATAATCAACCATTAATCATGCTCTCACACCCTACTACCAGACTAAAAATACGCGCAACGTGGTTATGCTTGCTGCTTATTCTGTTCATGTTTATAAGTCAGACAGCTTACGTCTGGCTATTTGGGCGCGTGTTAGGTCTTAGTCTCATGGCGGGCAGCCGTCACGGCGTGGTGGTCAGCCTGAGCATCATGACGAGTGCTTTGACTTTAAGTGTCATTGGTCTCATTATGGCTAGATGCCATGCTCGTGATGGGCTGACAGAATGGCTGGGTTTTCGCCCTTTTTATTGGCGGCATTTGGCGGTATGCACTTGGTGGCTTGCGCTATTCTTGGTGGTTAGTGAATTTATCACACATGCACTGGGTCGTGCGCCGATGACTTTCATGGATGGCATGATGAGTACAGCGAATCTACCACTACTTATCCTAGCGACTGTCGTGATCGCACCCATCTATGAGGAATTGATTTTTCGCGGCGTGATGTTCGGGTTAGTCAAAGACGCGATTCATCCCAATAACCCTTATAACTCGCTCATAGCCAGCTTGATCACGAGTGCACTGTTTGCGTTAGTTCATGTGCAGTATGGTGCGTTTGAGATGGGTGAGATTTTTGGCTTGGCGATGATTTTTTGTTATGCGAGGATACACTGCGACTCGCTAATCGCACCGACGCTACTGCATATTCTAAATAATGGCCTGGCGATGGCGGTGTATTTATTTTATGTGTAATATTTAAAATGCTCAAAACAAAAAAACGGAACTTTCGCTCCGTTTTTTTATTGAATTCACATCAGATTATTGTTTTACCGCTTCTACTTGAATGTCGATTCGGACTTTTTTTGCCTTGCCCATCGCTACCAGATAATCTATATCCCATTTAGTGATGTCGATGGTCGTTCTAAAGTCGCCACCGCACACCTC
>NZ_JAAELD010000191.1 GCF_024227015.1 Moraxella sp. | reverse complement strand
CCATACCATTCTTGCCAGTTCTTGTCATCATAAGCCTGTCCATCCACATCGATCACTTGGCGGATGGGTAGGTTGTATTTATTGGCAAATTCAAAGTCACGCTCATCATGAGCAGGCACTGCCATGACTGCGCCCGAACCATAGCTCATCAGCACGTAGTTGGCAACCCAGACAGGCACACTTTGACCTGTGATGGGGTGGATTGCAACCAGACCCGTGTCCATGCCGACTTTCTCAGCTTTGGCGAGATCAGCTTCTGCGACCGAGCCTTGTTTACATTCTGCGCAGAATTGGGCGATCGCTTCGTTGTGACGGGCGGCGTATTGAGCCAATGGATGCTCGGCTGCTACCGCAAGGTAAGTCACGCCCATGATGGTATCAGGACGCGTGGTGAACACGGTGAGCTTGTCGGCTTGATCATCGATCTCGTAGGCGAAGTCTAGCTCCATGCCGTGGCTTTTGCCGATCCAGTTTTGTTGCATGGATAGGACTTGTTTTGGCCATTTACCTTCTAGGGTTTTTAGGTCTTCTAATAGTTCATCAGCGTAATCGGTGATTTTGAAGTAGTACATTGGGATGTCGCGTTTTTCAACGATTGCGCCAGAGCGCCATCCACGACCGTCCACGACTTGCTCATTGGCAAGGACGGTGTTGTCCACAGGGTCCCAGTTTACGGTAGATAGCTTCTTATACACCAAGCCTTTTTTGTAAAGCTGTAAAAATAACCACTGCTCCCACTTGTAATATTCAGGGTTGCAGGTGGCGAATTCACGAGACCAATCGATGGACAGACCCAAGGCGTTTAATTGGGTGCGCATGTGGTTGATGTTGGATATCGTCCACGCATAGGGAGCGACGCCGTTATCGATAGCAGCGTTCTCAGCAGGTAAGCCAAAAGCGTCCCAGCCCATCGGCTGCATGACATCGTAGCCCTTTTGGCGGTAGTAGCGGGACAATACATCTGTAATGGCGTAGTTACGCACGTGCCCCATGTGCAGCTTACCGCTTGGGTAGGGGAACATGGAGAGCATGTAGCGGGTGGGTTTGCCGTTGTCGTTATTATCCGTGTGGTAGCGGTTGTCGGCTTGCCATTTGGCTTGTTGGGCGCTTTCTAAAGTATGAAAATCGTAGTCTTTTAAGGGCTGATTGGTTGTCATAATTGGCTCATGAAATAAAGATGAACATAGAAAATTTAACACACTATTATAGCCGATTTTTGCTATAATTTGCCAATATTTTGTAAAGTGAGAAATCCCCATGACGACCATTTATGGCATAAAAAACTGCAACACCATGAAAAAAGCGTTTGATTTTTTAAATCAAAACGGCATAGCGCATGAATTTTTTGATTATAAAAAGTCGGTACTAAGCCAAGATGATTTTGAAAAATTCGTGGCGACTTTTGGCAATAAAGTCATCAACAAGCAAGGCACAACTTACCGAAAACTAGATGACACCGCCAAAACCGTGCTGGCAGGTGGCGACATATCCGCCATGTATGAGATAGTCAAGAACAATCTTAGTGTACTAAAACGCCCGATAGTCATGGGCGATGACGTGGCACTTATTGGCTTTGATGAGAGTGAATGGGGTGGGGTGTTTGGGGTGTTGTGAGTATGGCATAATAAATAAACCAATCTGCTTTTGATGGATTTTGCAGAGCAAATTGTGAGTTATGATGTCTTAGAGATTGAATTAAGTGTGTATGATGAAAAATATTTATTAGGCGTATGTTTTGCGTTATCAATACAGGCAAATGCCTATGATGGGGCAACGATAGATTTTACCACAGATTTTTTTAGTCAAACGGTAGCGGAAGGCATACTTACAGCTTTTGCAAGTAATGATGTGGATAAAAGAGCGTGTGTCCTTGAACAACTAACGCCCATCATGAATAATGTTGCCAAGCGTTATATAGGGCAAAGCTTGACAAAAGAGGAAATGTTGTTAATGGACGATTTCCTTGATACGCCACTTGGTCAGGCACTTTATCATGAATTGCATTTTGGAGGCATTCGTGAATTTGGTAGTAGCTTTGATGATAGTCAATATTATCAGGCTGAGTATGTCAAATATCTTGATGTCATTCATAAATTCTTTAATGGAATAGGGGAAAATACGCCAGAGTTGCTTGGTGGTGAGGTCAAAGATGAAATATTGAATTCTGCGGTCGAATGCCGAATGCAAATTATTTCAGAGTAGATTTTCATAGGTCGGCATACAGTTTTATTCATAGCAAGATAAATTTACCATGAATAAAACTGTTTTGGTGTATCATGATTTATTATCCATCTGATCATTGACCTTATTTTCTATTTTCTTTGATTTCATCTTAAAGGGTTTATTCCAAAATGGCTTAATCGCTTTTTTGTAAAAGATAATCGCAACCACCAAACCCACAATAAACGCCCACAGACTTGTCAACCACAAGATAAATTCCAAGAAATACAGCCAACCTGTACCGATACTTTGGACAAAGCGATGACCAAAATTCGCCCGCTCGTCTTTGGCGATATACGCCTGTGTGTCGGGCATTACCGATTCAAAAATTTGCGGATTTTGATAAAAAGCAAGTGTTATCGTGCTAAATGCCACTTGCTCGGCAAGAGCCTTGCGGTCAAGCTCGGCAAGGGTTTGGCGGTATTTTGAATCCGTCATCTCGCCCACATGGGTAGACTTGTCCGCCAAGTCGTCTGTTTTGGTGGCATTAAGCTCGCCCAGTTTGGCTTGGCGTTCGGCTTCTATTTGAGCGTGTAGGGCGTTACGCTGTAAATCTAGGGCGACATCGGTGGCGTTAAATTCTTGACCGTCCAAAAACACCACTTGCCCCTGCGCGCTCTTCAAAAACTCGCCCACATTTGCCCTAGGGATACGCACGGTCATCATGCCATGACGCACAAAATAGGTCAGCACTTTGAGCCGCTCGCCCCCAATCGGGTAGCGGTGTGTGTCGGTGGTGTTGTTATAAATCTTGGACGTTTGGATATATCCGCCCGTTTGCAGAGTTAGGCTTTCTAACTGGTCTTTGGTGGCAACCACGTCTTTGACGGCAAAATTTACGTCCGCCTTGATGATAAAGGCTTTGTTTGCCAAATGAGCCCGCTCGCCTTGGGTGGTGGCTTGGCTGTCAAGGGTGGGATTATCAGGGCTTGGACTGTTGGGGCTTTTGAACCACTTACTTCCGCACTGGCAACGCTTGCCATATCCACACTTGCTACATCGGAGCTTGCCGACTGGTGAGACATCTCGCCGTCATGAGGCTTGGAGCAAGCAGATAATAAAGCGATAAAGACAATAAGGGCAAGGGATTTTTGCATGGAGATTTTCAAACGGTTTCGGGGTAATATAAAAGATTATGCTGTTAAAATCAATAAAAAGACGGCTTGATGACCGTCTTTAAAATTTAACCATTGGCTTCTCGCAAAATCTGCGTACCCACCCCTTCTTCGGTAAAGATTTCAAGCAAGCAGGCGTGTGGCACTCGTCCGTCCACAATGGTCGCACTTCTAAGCCCTGCCTTGACTGCGTCCAACGCCCCTGCGATTTTGGGTATCATGCCCCCACTAATCGTGCCATCAGCGATGAGATTATCCACATCGGTGGGGGTCAGCGAGGTAAGGACGTTGCCATCTTTATCTAGCACGCCTTTGATGTTGGTGAGCAGAAGTAGGCGTTCGGCATTTAAAAACTCCGCCACACGGCTCGCCACTAGGTCGGCATTGATGTTATAGGTCTCGCCCTGCTCGTCCACGCCTAGGGGGGCGATGACAGGGATAAAGTCGCTATGGATAAGCATATTTATCACGTCTGTATTGACATGAGCGACTTCGCCCACGAAACCCAAATCAATGGCGTTGCCGTCTTTGTCAGTCATGGCAAGTTTGGTCGCACGGATTAGATTGGCATCTTTGCCTGTCAAGCCAATCGCCTGTCCGCCGTGCTTATTAATGAGATTGACGATAGATTTATTCACGCTACCGCCCAGCACCATTTCTACCACATCCATCGTGGATTTGTCGGTAACTCTCATGCCGTCTATGCGGTCGGACTCACGCCCAAGCTCATTCATGAGATTATCCACCTGTGGGCCTCCGCCATGTACCACCACAGGATGAATGCCAACGGTTTTTAACAGGACGATGTCACGGGCAAAGGAACTTTCTAGCACAGGATCAGTCATGGCATTACCGCCATATTTGACCACGATGAGCTTATCTTTATAACGTTGGATATAAGGCAGGGCGGTCGTGATGACCTCGCTGGTGTGTTTGGCTTCATCTAATGTTAGGGATTTATGTTGCATAAATTTTCCTTTAAAATTAAATAAAAATGCGTTTTAAAAATTGGGTGTATGGGCTGATTTAATTTGCCTAAATATCATGGTTTTGATAAGGGTAAATTGCAATTCACCCCGACAAAAATCCAAAAAAATCATTAAATAATTTTAAAAATCAATCACTTAATCCCAGAGCTACCAAAGCCACCTGCCCCACGCTCGCTGTCGTCGCTAAACTCATCAACTATCTCAAAGCTCGGACGCACTACAGGCACTACCATGTACTGAGCCATGCGTTCGGCAGGATTTAGGGTAAAATCGCTATCGCTTCTGTTCCACACTGACACCATAAGCTCGCCTTGATAATCAGCATCAATCAAGCCCACCAAGTTGCCAAGCACAATGCCATGCTTATGCCCAAGCCCCGAGCGTGGCAAAATAATCCCTGCAAAATTCGGGTCTTTAATATATATTGCCATGCCAGTACCGATGAGTTTGGTCTCGCCAGCTTTGATGACCACAGGTTCGTCAATGCACGCTCTTAGGTCTATGCCTGCCGAGCCGTCTGTGGCACGAGTAGGCAGGGGGAAATCAGGGTCAGAGCCGATTTTGGGGTTCAGGAGTTTGACTTGTACAGATTGCATGGCTTATCCTTTGGGTGAACTATTGGTAATTATAAACCAAGGATTATAACCGATTTTGCGGATTTTCAAAAATAAATCCTGCGATGTGCAGGATTTAAATTTATTCACTCCAATGATATTCGAAAGTCTCGCCAGCCATCCGATCAAGATGGTCGGTGATGACGAAGCGAAGTCGCTCTTCATCATAAGGGCGTTCTGGGCTGTCGGTGCTTTCGTTGCGAACATATTCGATATGAATTTCGCTGTCGGTTGGTGTAAAGGTAACGTCTGCGCCAGCCATATTCACAAAATAGCCCGTATCGGTCTCAGTGACAGCAACTTTATGCTTAAAATGATTGGTAAGGCGCTTGGCGATGCGGGCGGCTTGGTCGGTTTGGATGGTGGTTTTTGGCATGTGATGCTCCTTATAAATTATCATCGATGATAATAAGTCTTATTCTGCGTTTAGGCAAGCACAAATTTGGCGCATAATTGTAAAAAATCCTTACGCATCATTTGGTGATTTGGCGCCTTTGCGTTACAATTGGCATTATTTTGGCTGGGGTCTGCTGTGTTGCTGCGTCCGATTTTGATTGTGTTTTTGTGTTTGTTTCTGGGTCAAGTGATCGTTGAGGGGTTGGGGCTGCCATTGCCTGCCAGCATCATTGGGCTTTTATTGCTGTTCTTGGCATTGCAATCAGGGATTGTTAAGCTAGATACGATGCAAAAGCTTGCCAAAATCATGCTTGATCATCTTGTGCTGCTTGTCATTCCCGCGTGTATTTCTATCATGCAGTACTTGGATGTCATTGCTGATGATTTGTGGATTTTATTGACTGCGACCATCATAAGCACGCTGCTTGTGTTAATCAGTACCGCCAAGAGCTACGAATGGCTAAGAAGACGACAAAAGCACTCTTTAAAAGGATCTAGGTGATGTCAGTATCCATCATTGAGCAGCTATCCTCGTTAAAGAGCAGTCCGTTTTTGTTGTTATTTGTGCTGATCGGCGCGTTTGAGCTTAGCTTGTGGCTGCGCCAAACTTTAAAACAACCATTGATTAATCCGACCTTATTGACTACGGTGGCGGTGATTTTGTTTTTAAAATTCTCCGATGTGTCTTGGGCGGTTTTTAATGAGGCGAGTGGTTATTTAAGTTTCTGGTTGCAGCCTGTGGTGGTGTGCATGGCGGTACCACTTTATGTGCAGTGGCAAAAAATTCGCGCTCAATGGATACCCATCATGGTGTCTCAGTTCATCGGTTCTGTGGTCGGTATCGTCTCAGGGGTTGGGCTGGTGCAGCTGCTGGGAGGTGCTGATGATAGCATGATCGCCATCGCGGCCAAGTCTGTCACCATGCCGATCGCCATTGAGGTGACAGATGTGCTTGGTGGTGTGGTGGGCATCAGTGCAGCCACG
This sequence comes from Moraxella sp., assembly GCF_024227015.1. Classification (GTDB taxonomy): domain Bacteria; phylum Pseudomonadota; class Gammaproteobacteria; order Pseudomonadales; family Moraxellaceae; genus Moraxella. The sequence goes on along the minus strand of NZ_JAAELD010000191.1, from coordinate 663 downwards.
GTATTGATTGCAGGCGTGACAGGGCAAGTAATTGGCGTGTATGTCCTGCATCAAATGCGTGCTCGCCGATCCATGGCTCAAGGCCTATCACTGGGCACAGCATCCCACGCACTAGGTACGGCCAGAGCAATGCAAATGGGCTCGCGCCATGTGGCTTATGCAACTGTTGGGTTGATATTAAATGGCATTCTAACCGCATTCTTAGCGCCTGTGATTGTCCCATTTTTATTGCCCTAAATTAACACATAAAAAAGCACCGCCATGTGACGGTGCTTTTTTGCATTGAGAGAATCAGTTAGGTAGCTTTTGTAGCGACGCGATACGATCATCTAGGGTTGGGTGGCTGCGGAACAGATTGGCAATGCTAAAGCCGGTTGATTGACCGCTTGAGATGGCGAATGCTTTCATCGATTCGGGCATCTGGTCGGGGCGAGCTTCAGCAGGACGAAGGGCGTTCAGTGCAGCGATCATGTTGTCACGACCTGCTAGGCGCGCACCCATCTCATCAGCGCGGTATTCGCGTAGGCGAGAGAACCACATCACGATGGCGCTGGCCAAGATGCCAAGCAGAATGTCCATCACGATGCTCGTCACAAAATAAGCAATGCCAGGGCTGTCGCTTTCATTCTTAAAGACTGCTCTGTCCACAAAATTACCGATAAT
>NZ_JAAELD010000190.1 GCF_024227015.1 Moraxella sp. | reverse complement strand
ATGATGCTCGACCACTATCAACAAACCAAATGTATGCTGGTCTCTTATAGCACCAAGCCTACAGGATTGTTCTAATCGGTTTAAAGAAACTGGTTAAATAAAAAAATACCCCAATTGGGGTATTTTTTATGTTGGTATTAGATCAACGATTTCACCGCTTCCACGACTTTATCGGTGGTAATGCCAAAATGGTTAAACAAATCTTTGGCAGGGGCGGACTCACCAAAGGTTGTCATACCGATGACTTTGCCGTCAAGCCCGACAAATTTATACCAATAATCGGCAATGCCTGCTTCCACCGCCACACGAGCACGGACATCGCTAGGCAATACGCTTTCAATATAATCACGGTCTTGCTTGACAAAGATTTCAGCACATGGCATAGACATCACACGCACGCCCACGCCCTGCTCGCTCAAAGCCTTATGAGCTTGCATTGCCAAATCCACTTCCGACCCTGTGGCGATGATGATGGCTTGCAAGTCGCCTTGTTCTTTGGCAAGCACATATGCCCCTTTTTCAATCAAGGCAACCTGCTCGTCCGTGCGGTCTTGATGAGCAAGGTTTTGGCGAGATAGGATAAGAGACGTTGGGGCATTGGCGGTTTGTAGGGCAACTTTCCACGCCACCGCCGTCTCCACCGTGTCGCACGGCCTCCAAGTAAAGTGGTTTGGCGTTTGGCGTAGGCTGGCAATCTGCTCCACAGGCTGATGGGTAGGCCCGTCTTCGCCAAGTCCAATGCTGTCATGAGTGTAGACGTTGATGACACGCTGTTTCATGAGTGCCGACATACGCACGGCATTACGAGCGTACTCCATAAACATCAAAAACGTGGCAGTATAAGGGATAAATCCGCCATGCAACGCCACCCCGTTGGCGATGGCGGTCATGCCAAATTCACGCACACCATAGTGGACATAGTTGCCGTCAGCGTGGTCTTGCACGCCCTTAGCACCGCTCCACAAGGTCAAGTTTGACCCTGCCAAGTCTGCCGAACCACCCAAAATCTCGGGCAACAATGGGGCGAACGCACCGATGGTATTTTGGCTTGCCTTACGCGTGGCGATGGTGTCGCCTTTGGCTTGGCAGGCTTTGATAAATTCGTCCGCTTTGGCGTTAAAATCGCTTGGCAACTCGCCTGATAGTCTGCGTTGTAGCTCGTCCGCCTCACTTGGATATTTGGCTTGATAGTCGGCAAATTGGGCATTCCAGTCGTTTTCTAACTTATTGCCCTTATCGCACGCATTCCACGCTTGATAAATGTCATCGGCAATTTCAAAGGGATTGCTGTTTGCCCAACCTAGCTCGGCACGGGTTAAAGCGATTTCATCATTACCCAATGGAGCTCCGTGGCT
>NZ_JAAELD010000189.1 GCF_024227015.1 Moraxella sp. | reverse complement strand
CACCCGGCGTATTTGCTTGACGGTGCGCTCAGTTACCTGTCCGCTTTTTTGCCGATAGGCCAGATACTGCTCATAGACGGGCGGCAGCAGCACAAAGTGCTTTTCGATGGGCCGTTTAATTTTTTGGTGAATAAACAAATACCACGAAAGTGCTCTGATCGCCCGGCCGTAGCTTTTGCCCACCTGTTTTTTGAACGCGCTGAGCACATCAAGGCTAAAAATCTGATCCCATCCCCAGCGGCCGTGTTGCACAAATGCGATAAAGTGCTCAAGTTCGCGTTGGTGATCGTCGCGGGTACTGTCAGGGTGGCCCTGGTCTTTCATCCACTGCAGATACGCATCGATGAGCTGCTGCAGGCGACATCTCAACGACAGGCTGACTTTGGGCAAACCGTGTTCTCGACACCAGCTTTGCAACCATTGCTCGGATTGACAAGATTGTGTCTCACTCATGGCAAATTCCTTTAAGGCTTTGTTGGATTAGCTGGGCAATGGGTAAAGGGTTTTGTTTGGCCGATCCCCTCTGTGGGCGCCTTGTGGTGAGTAAAGGTTTTGGTGGCAACTGCAGCACCTGAAAAAGGCTGCCGTCAAAGGCGATCAGATCTTT
>NZ_JAAELD010000188.1 GCF_024227015.1 Moraxella sp. | reverse complement strand
GTATTATTGGCAAAAAAGTCGTAAAATGATAGGTTAAACTTGGTAATTATAAGCCAAGCTAACCATAACCGCAAACGATTTTATGATAGATGTATGATTCGCCTACCATTTTTAGAAGATGCTACGCCGCCGCCATTTTATCAGGCGCATCTGACGCCTAATGAGCGCACTCAGCTTGATAAATGGTTCATCGGGCTGCGTTCTCAAAAATACTACCTAAAGCGCTTCGAGGAATTCGATCGTGCTGGCAAGCTGCATGCGCGTTGGCATTGGGCGGCGTTCTTTTGTACCTTTGGGTGGCTGCTTTATCGCAAGCGTTATCTAGACTGCGTGGTCTACTGCGTGGCGGGCTGGTCGTTCATTAAGGTGAATATTGCCATTATTCTGGCGGTATTTGAATTTACAGTGATTGGGTTTTTGCCCGAAGAGTATCAAATGTGGGCGCGCGTCATCGTGGGTGGCTCTGTTTGGCTGTTCTGGGCGTCCATGGTGGCCAGATGGGCAGATGCGTACTATTATCGCATGGCGCGCCGAGAGATCGCTGATGTGTTGGACTTTTATCCGCGCAATCAAGAATCTCAAAAAGCCCACCTAAAGCGTGAGGGTGGCACTAGCCTTGTGGGCATGAGTATCGCCTTTGCCATATTTGGAGTGATGCTCTCAATCATCATCGGTCAGTTCGTTCCGATCATCGCCATGCAAAAAGAACAAGAAGTCATTTTTGAAAGCTATCGTTCTGCCAGCGCTGTACAAAAACGTGTCGCAGCGATCTACGATGCCAGCCATCAATGCCCTGTTAATCTGCCCGTCTCTGCTGACAATCAGCGCGTCTCCATGGTGGTAACAGATCGCGTGGCAGGCGTGCAGACGGATTGTGCAATTGTCGCCACTGTATCTGGTGCGACTTATCCGGTGCGTTACCTAAATGGTGAAACCTTAGTCATCTATCACACCAAGAATGACCAAGGACAGCACATATGGCGATGTCAAACATCGCTAAACAAAAAGCGCCACCCAAAAAGCTGTGTTGGTTAGTATGTCAGATAAACCATCTGGCGGATTAAATGCCTTTGTGATTAAGTGCCTTGCCATGTTGGCGATGACACTTGATCATGTGGCGTGGGCGTTTTTGGACGTGAATAGTCATCTGTCCGAATGGCTGCACTTCATTGGCCGTATGGTTGCGCCCATCATGGTCTATCTGCTGGTGGTGGGGTATTATCACACGCATGATGTCATGGCTTATGCTAGGCGGCTATTGGTCTTTGCGCTGATCGCGCAACTGCCTTATTGGATGTTTAGCCTGTCCATTGAATCGATATTGCAGGGCATGCCATGGCAGGATTATGGACATGGTAACGTACTATTTACCTTGTTTTGTGCGTTAATGGCGCTCATCGTCTATCATAGCTCTCACAGCACAATCGTTAAACTTGTGTTGATTGTGCTAATGTATCCTGTCGTGCAGTTATTTGATTATGGATTTGCCTTGGTGGCGATGGCGCTGTTGTTTGCGTATTTTTTTCATGACACAAGAAAACCCATCATCGCCTACGTGCTGGCTTGCCCTGCGTTTTATGTGTTGACCTACGGGTTTGAGCGGACGGTGGGTCTTGGCTACATGCATTTTGGCATGCTGCTGGCTGCTGTGATGATTTATTATTTTAATGGCAAAAAAGGATCAAGCTTCGGCGGTAGGTATTTGTTTTATTGGTTTTATCCGGTGCATTTGCTGATCATCGCACTGCTGGCTTATGCCTTGGGGTGATTACCAACCCATTGGGTCGATGTCGAGAGTGGCTTTGACACCTTTAACGCTTGGTAGATTGAGCATATGTTGCCAATGCTCTGATAGGACGCCATGAAGTGTCTTTCGGTCTTTTGCGAGTAATAACAACTGCGTGTGATGGCGGTTGTTTTTTTTGCTCATGGGCGCATCGATGGCGCCGCTCTTGGCAAGATTTGGCGTGTCGGGCAGCTCTCTTGCGATTTGGCTGATGGCGTCGCGGGCGCGAGTCTGATCGTGACTTTCTACGCGAATCAGTGCGGCATGAGTGTATGGTGGCAAGCCTAAAAGTTGACGCTCCTTTAAGAGTGTGTCAGCGAATGCCAGATAGCCGTGCTTGATGAGAGTCAGCAGCAGGGCGTTATCAGGTTGGCGAGTCTGAATGATGACGTTGCCAGGCTTGTGGGAGCGCCCTGCACGCCCTGCGACCTGAATGATGCGCTGGGCGGTATGCTCTGGCGAGCGAAAATCAGGCGACAAAAACCCCAAATCCGCATCAACCACGACCACCAGCGTTACATTGGGGAAGTGATGCCCCTTGGCGATCATCTGTGTCCCGACCAATATCGCAGGCTCGCCTGTCAGGATTTGTTGATACATCGCCTCCCAAGCGCCTTTTTTGCGCATGGTGTCGCGGTCAATCTGCCAAATGGGGTAAGTTTGATGGTTCGTCTGTGGATTGCCAAATAGAGCGTGTAGCTGCTCGGACAGCTTGCTCGTGCCTAGCCCTAATGTCTGCAGGTTGCGACTATTACAATTTGGGCAGGTCTGTGGTTCGTGCGTCTGATGACCGCAGTGATGGCATTTTAAGTGGTTGAACGGACGCTTATGCACCGTCAGATGCGCATCGCAGTGCGGACAATCCGCCTGCCAACCACAAGCATCACACATCAAGATGGGTGCGTAGCCACGACGATTCAAAAAAATCAACACCTGCTCACCAAGCTCAAGGCAACGCCTGATATACAGAATGCTGTCATCAGACAATAGAGTCTCTTGTGGTGTGCCGTCAGTCTGCACGATCGAGTGAGTGCCAAGACGAATATCAACCAAGCGCATGGTAGCCTCTGTGGCGACCCCTGCGCGCGTGGGTAGCTTGTACTCTGTGAGCTTACCATCTTTGGAGAGCTTTAGCTGCTCAAGGCTGGGTGTGGCGGTGCCTAGAATCGTTGGGATCTTATGGTGAAAACCACGCCATAAAGCAACATCAGAAGCATGATAACGAAGATGGTCTTGCTGCTTATAAGAGCTGTCATGTGCTTCATCGATGATGATAAGACCGAGATTGGCAAAGGGGTAGAGGATGCTTGATCGCGTGCCAATGATGATCTGAGCGCGCCCTGAGTTGCAATCTTGCCAGCCCTCTAGGCGTTCACCATCATTCATGCCAGAATGCAGCACGCAAATCTGAGCATCAAAACGCGAGCTAAATCGTGCCTTGGTCTGTGGGGTTAGCCCGATTTCGGGGACTAAGATCAGCACTTGCTTGCCCAGCTGTAGTGCATACCACATCGCATGTAGATACACTTCTGTCTTGCCCGAGCCTGTGATGCCATTTAATAACACACCCTGATAAACGCCATCATCGATGGCTGAGCGAATACCATCAAATGCCAACTGCTGCTTGACATTTAAAGTGAGCGGTTCACCCAGTAGGGCAGGCGCTTTGGGCGGGGGTGTCTCATCTCGTGTGAGAATGAATGAACGAATCAGCCCTTTGTCTTTTAGGGTGTTTAACTGGGCTTTGGTGGCGCCTAGCTGTAGCAGCTCCGCCTCGTTAATACTGGGCGTGCTGTCTTTGATGGTGTTAAAAATATGCCATTGTTTTTTGGCGGTTTTACTGATATTGGCTGTGACAAAATCATCATCCATCGCCGCATCAGCCAGCTGCCAGAAGGTGAGTTTTTGCGTGAGGGATTTACCTTGATTGATCAAGCTTGGCAGCATCACAGACAGGGTGTCGCCCAGTGGATAATGGTAATAGGTAGAGAGCCAATTTGCCAAATCAAGCAATGCATCATCTAAGATGGCATGATCGTCTAAGCGCTCGTGAATGGCTTTTAACTTATGGTGTGGGACGTCGGTATCCGATGGGTCGATGTGCGCAATGACAATGCCAACCAAGTCTTGGCGTCCAAAAGGCGCACGCACGCGCGAACCGATGGGTGGTAAATTGCCATCGATAAGGTGGTCATTGGGACATAGGTAGTCAAACAGCCGATACAAGGGGGTCGGCAGGGCGATGCGCAGTAGGGTGTGATGCATAAAACAAAGGCTTGGCGATGACCAAGCCTGATGTTATCTTAGGTTAAGCGTCTAGATGTAGGATGGCTTCGATTTCAACCACGCCGCCTTTTGGTAGAGCAGCCACCTGAACCGCGGCACGCGCAGGATAAGGCGAGCTTAGTCTGTCGTTAAATACTTCGTTCAGCACAGCAAAATCATTCAAATCAGTCAAAGATACGTTAAATTTAACTGTGTCATTCAATGAGCCACCCGCAGCCTTGGCGATGGCTGCTAGATTATCAAAAGCCTGCTCAGCTTGCGCGCGAAAGCCGTCTTTTAGTTCCATTGACTTAGGATCTAGGCCTAACTGACCTGAGATGTAGACGGTGCTGCCTACTTTCACTGCTTGGGAGTATGTGCCAACTGCTGCTGGTGCATCATCTGTATGAATGATTTGTTTTGCCATGAGATGTCCTTGATTTTTAATAATTTATGAGCAATCAATCGGGATAATTAGGCTTTGGTGCGCCCAAAATAAGCAACCAACTTATCAAACAAGCTCATCGCAGGCTTGTCCGTATAGACGATATTGCCCGCCACATTGTCAGCAGTCTTAGGTAGGATATTTGGTTCGCATTTACCCAAAAAATGCGCCGCTTCTGCTTTAGAATTAAGATCGATATTACAGCACATAATACACCTTCTGTATGGTTAATTACTTATCTTTATCATAAATCAATTGCCACCTGTAATTCAAGTGGTTTTTGAATATTGTCCAAAAAAGCCTAAATTACTGGTATAAGCGCATGATGTTCGGATAACCTAGAATCTGACGCAATCTTTGGATACCTTCTTCCAGGTGGGTTCGTGAGCGCACGACCACATTTAAGGTGGTGGTGCCGACTTTACTGTTCTTGTCTTTATCATCGGCTTTGACAGAAGTATTCTCAACGCCGATGTTAAGTGCGCGCAGCTCGTAGATCGCCTGACTGATCTGTTCTTCGTTGAGCATCGCGAACACTCGCAAAGTCGCTGAGAAATGCAGCTGGTGCGCATTATGATCGATCTTCACGCCATCTTTCCAGTGAACTTGGATGATCTGGTAGGGGTTGTCTGCGCGGATGGCATTTAGCGAGTAGCATTTGTGGCGGTGGATCACCAAGCCTTGACGTGCTGACAGATGCCCCACGATATGGTCGCCATAGATGGGGTTGCAGCATTTGGCAAAGGTGAGCTCCACGCCTTTTACGCCTGCGATCAGGTGCTTGGATTGGGTGATCTCATTGCCATCAGCGATGTCTACTTCTTCGCTAAATAGTCGAGACACCACCAGCTGAGCCAATAGCGAGCCAGTCGCAATCTGCAAAAATATCTCACGCTGATCGGACGCGCCACGCCACGCCAAGATATCAGACCATTTGTGTTCGGTGATGTCATCAATCGACTTGTCATAGGCGCTTAGGGCGCGCGTTAGGGCTTCTTTGCCTGCGTGTTCTTTTTGATCTTCTGGCAGGTGTTTTAGGAATTTTAGAATTTCGCTACGTGCTTTGTTGGTGGCGACGAAGCCCAGCCAGTCAGCTCTTGGCATGGCGTTCTTGTCTGTGTCAATATGCACCGAGTCACCATCGACCAGTACCAATCCCAATTTACCATGCTCACCGTTGATGTCTGCACCTGTGGCGATGTTGCCGATGGCAGGACCGACCGCATAGGCGAAGTCTAGCGCCGTGGCACCGCGCGGCAGCTCGTAAGCGCGGCCTTGCGGGCTGTAGCAGACGATCTTGCGTTCATGTAGGTAATTGAGTAGCTCGTTAATGATGGCGACAGAGCGCTCCGTGTCTTCTTGGCTGTCTTGGCCGGATTTGCTGTTTGCCAGATCGCGCATGTTGCGAAGACTTGCTTGGATGACCGATTGGCTGATGTCACCTTTGTCGTTGCTGATGATGCCAAGACGGGCAGCTTCTTGCATGCGTTTGGTAAGTAGGGTGATTTTGATGTGATTATAATCACGCTCATAGATCAGCGTTAGTGATTGATTGCCGCCCGCTTGAGGTTTGCGGATGTTATCACGAATCTGGTCGTTGCTGATTTCGTATTTTTGCACCAAATAGAACGCCAATTTATCGCACGATTCGATGTCGTCTAGCACCACTTCAAAGTCGTATTGGCGAATGAGTCGGTTAATCTCGCCGCGGTTTTTGAAGAATTGGCGATACATTGAGGTGCGATTGTCAAGCACCTGAACGTGACCGCTTAGGTTTAGATGGCTAAGTAGATTCTGCAGATAGGTACTGATTTCGATTTTTTGAAAGTTGCGCCCAAGCCCGTGCTGTAGTAGCTTATCGGTGAACTTGGTGTACATCTCGGGGTTTAGGTTGCGATAACACAGCAGCTCAATGTAGTCGGCGATGTCGTTCAATCCCATGATGCGCGCGAACGGAATATAAAAATCAAGCGTCTCGCTGGCGGTGCGTTTCTGTTTCTCTTCGCTGACAGCGTCAAGGGTTGACATGTTGTGCAGTCGGTCGGAGAGTTTGATGATTAGGACGCGCGGATCGATGAGTGTTGCGGTTAGAATCTTATGGAATGTCGCAGCTTGGCTTTGCTGCTTATTCATGCTTGATGATTTAAGCTTAGTTACGCCATCTACCAAGCGTGATACCGTCTCGCCAAATTCTTGCGTGAGTAGCTCATCCGTCACGTCGGTATCTTCGACCGTATCGTGCAAGATGGCAGCGATGATGGTATCGCGATCTAGGCGAAAGCCTGCCAAGATCTCAGCCACCGCGATTGGATGGGTGATGTACGGCTCGCCTGATTTTCGCTTGTCCTTGATGTGTGCCACATCGCCAAAATGGCAGGCGCGCAGGATGTCTTGACGTTCTACCTTATCCAAATAACTCACCGAGCGCATCAAGCTGTCACGTGATTCATCAACCAAGGGATGGCTTAAATGGGTGGGGATGTCATGCGGGCGGTAGTTGGCTAGCATAGGTACTCTTAACTCGTAAACAAAAGGGCGCAGACGCGACCTTAAAACTATTATAAATATCAAGTATTGACCATATTGTCAATAGCTTGATTTATTGATTTTTATCATTGTGGCATTCAGCTTATTAATGAATGTCCAGCGGGTGTGATAAATGATTGATTTATCATTAAAAAAACCGCATTTTGATGATGCGGTTTTTGATTTTTAATTAAATCAATCGTTGTGATTAAAATTAAAAATCAGCAGGAGTCAGCTTGGAAAAATCCATCAGCTCAGGAACTTTGATGACGATTTCTTCTTCTGGCTCATCTAAGATGTCGCGCGTTACGTTGCCGGCAGCGATTTCGCGCAGGGAAAGCACGGTTGGCTTATCGTTATCAACCGCAACAGTAGGCTCAGCGCTACCCTTGGCAAGCTGACGGGCACGTTTGCTTGCCACTAAAATTAGCTCAAAGCGATTATCAACATTATCAAGACAATCTTCAATGGTCACTCGTGCCATGGTTACTCTCTTTTAATTGGATGAATTTGGAAAAATAAGCGCTTATTGTATCAAATTCAATTCAGCTTTTAAAGTATTTTGTCAGGCTTATTTGCCCTTAGCGTCCGCCCAGATGATTTTGTGCAGTTGCAATTGAAAACGCACAGGCAAACCGTCCGCCAATATCCATTCGGCAAGCTCTACCGCCAAATTTGGCACGTCCGATTTACGCTCGTCTATGTTAAACATGGGCGAAAACCACACCACACCGCATTTTTTATCAAGCTCGTATTTTTGTAGCATTTCTTTTGCCCAGTCATAATCGGCACGGTCGGCAATGACGATTTTGATTTGGTCATTGTTGGTGAGATATTCTAAATTCTTCCACAGATTTTTACCCACTTCGCCCGATGACGGGCTTTTTAGATCCATTACCTTTGACACCGCTACTGGCACGTCCTTGACCGACAACGCCCCTGCGGTTTCTAGTGAAATCTCATAGCCATTATCAAGGAGTAATTTCATCAAGGCAATGGCGTTGGGCTGGGCAAGTGGCTCACCCCCTGTTAGGCAAATGCGTTTGCAGGGGTATTGTTTGATATATTCCAAAATCGTATCAAGTCCCCAACGCTCGCCCCCTGTAAATGAATAAGTCGTGTCGCAATAGACACAGCGGAGCGGACAACCTGTCAGGCGAATAAAAATGGTCGGCAAACCCATCGCTAAGGCTTCACCTTGCAAGGAATAAAAAATCTCCGTCAAACGAAGACCTGCGGACGGGTCGGTGGTGGGGATAAAGGTATTGCGTAAACGGGTGGAATTTGGCATTGATATTAAAATTGGCAAAACTTAATATTATAAGGGATTTTTATGATTAATGCTATGAACTCTATAAAAAACCGCCCTTAAAAAAGGACGGCTTTAATTTTTAAATCTTAAAAATTACTCGGTGCGAAGCAAGTCGTTTAGGCTGGTCTTAGCGCGAGTTTGAGCATCTACTTTTTTGACGATGATGGCAGCGTATAGACTGTATTTTCCGCATGGGCTTGGCAAGTTACCTGGTACGACAACTGAACCTGCTGGCACACGTCCGTAGTGGATTTCACCTGTTTCACGGTCGTAGATTTTGGTGGATTGACCGATATACACACCCATTGAGATGACCGAGCCTTCTTCAACAATCACGCCTTCCACGATTTCAGAACGAGCACCGATAAAGCAGTTATCTTCAATGATGGTCGGGTTTGCTTGTAGGGGTTCTAGCACACCACCGATACCCACACCGCCTGATAGATGGACGTTTTTGCCGATTTGGGCACATGAGCCAACGGTCGCCCAAGTATCCACCATGGTGCCTTCGTCCACATACGCACCGATGTTGGTATAAGACGGCATTAGCACGACATTTTTGGCAACGAATGAGCCTTTACGAGCCACTGCAGGCGGAACGACACGCACGCCTGCGTTTTTGAAATCTTCTTCTGTCCAATCGGTAAATTTGGTATCTACTTTATCAAAAAAACGTAAATCGCAAGACTCAATCGGCTTGTTGTCATTGATTTTAAAAGACAGCAGTACCGCTTTTTTGACCCATTGATGAACTACCCATTCGCCGTCAATTTTTTCGGCAACACGAAGTGAACCATTATCAAGACCTGCAAGCACTTCTTCAACGGCTGAACGCACGTCAGCAGGGCAGTCGCTCGCCCCAAAATTGGCACGGTTGTCAAAGGCGGTTTCGATGATGTTTTGTAAAGACATAACAATTTCCTAAGTGAAGTAAAAAACGCTTTATTCTAGCACAATTTAAACTGATTTTATTGAGATTTTTGATTG
>NZ_JAAELD010000187.1 GCF_024227015.1 Moraxella sp. | reverse complement strand
TATCCATATGGGACACCTTTTGGGCTATATCCAAGCCGACATTTGGGTGCGTGCGATGCGGTCTATGGGGCATGACGTGATTTATGTCTGTGCCGATGACGCTCACGGGACGGCGATTATGCTCCGTGCCGAAGCAAACGGCATCACGCCCGAAGAGCTAATCCAGAGTGTGCAGATTGAGCATAAACGAGATTTTGACCGTTTTGGCGTGTCGTTTGACCATTATGACAGCACGCACTCGGACACTAACCGCAAGCACAGCGAAGCCATTTACCTTGCCAATCACAAGGCAGGCAACATCGCCGTAAAACCCGTAACTCAGCTGTTCGACCCCGAAAAAGAGATGTTCCTATCCGACCGCTTCATCAAAGGCACCTGCCCAAAATGCAAAGCGGACGACCAATATGGCGACTCGTGCGAAGTGTGTGGCACGACTTACAACGCCACCGAGCTTATCAATCCACGCTCCACCCTAAGCGGTGCAACGCCTGTGGAAAAAACGTCCGACCATTACTTTTTTAAATTGCCAAACTTCACCGAATTTTTGCAAAAATGGACACGAGATGACGGACGACTGCCTGTCTCTATTGCCAACAAACTAGACGAATGGTTTGACGCAGGGCTTAATGATTGGGACATTAGCCGAGACGCACCGTATTTTGGCTTTAAAATCCCTGACACGGACGACAAATATTTTTATGTGTGGGTAGACGCCCCGATTGGCTATATGGCAAGTTTTGAAAACTACTTGACCGCCCACCGCCCTGATGTGTCATTTGATGATTATTGGAAACCTGACAGTACCGCCGAAGTGTATCATTTTATTGGCAAGGACATTGTCTATTTCCATGCCCTGTTTTGGCCTGCCATGCTCTCTGGGGCGAATTACCGCACGCCTACAAGCCTATTTGTCAATGGCTTTTTGACCGTCAATGGCGAAAAAATGAGCAAATCTCGTGGCACATTCATCAAAGCCGAAACGTATCTTAATCACCTAAATCCTGAATATTTGCGTTATTATTTTGCGTCCAAATTGTCGGACAAAGTAGAAGACAGCGATTTAAATCTTGATGATTTTATCGCCAAAGTAAACTCTGACCTTGTCGGTAAAGTCGTGAACATCGCCAGTCGCTGTGCTAAATTTATCAATACCCAATTTGATAATAAACTCTCCGACACTTGCGCAGAACCCGAGCTTGTCAATAAATTTATCCAAGCTGGCGATAGTATCATCAAGCACTACGAAAGCCGTGAATTTAGCACCGCCATTCGTGAGATTATGGCACTTGCCGACCTTGCCAATCAGTATATTGACGACAAAAAACCGTGGGCAGTTGCCAAAGAAAATCCAAACAGCCAAGAAGTCCAAGACATCTGTTCGGTGGGGCTAAACCTATTTCACAAAATCATGGTCTATCTGTCGCCTGTGTTGCCAACACTTGCCGAAGAGTCAAAAGAATTTTTGAACGTAGATAGCATGAATTTTGATGAACGTTTTAACGTCTTAACGCATTCTGTCAATGAGTTCAAGCCCCTAATGCAACGCATTGACCCCAAAAAAGTGCAAGCCATGGTTGATGACTCAAAAGAAAACCTGAAACCCACCGACACCAAAAAAGCCCAAAAAACCAAAAAAGAGAGTAAAACTGTGGAAAATACCGACCAAAACGCCTTTATCGGCATTGATGATTTTGCCAAAGTTGAGATGAAAGTCGCCAAAGTGCTTGAATGCAATCACGTTGAAGGGGCGGATAAATTATTGCAATTTACCCTTGATGTAGGCGATGTGAACGAGCAAGGCGAAAAGCAAACCCGCAATGTATTTAGCGGTATTGCTAAGTTTTACAAGCCCGAAGAATTGCAAGGCAAAACGGTGATTTGCGTAACCAACCTTGCCCCCCGCAAGATGAAATTTGGTGTATCAGAAGGCATGATTTTATCGGCGGAAAAAGACGGGCAATTAACCGTTGTGCTACTGCCTGATAGTATGATGGCAGGGGCGACGCTAGCCTAACGATCATAAAAAATAAGGGGCTAAGACCCCTTATTTTATTGCATAGATGATTACCTTTTGAGTCTTATAAGATTGCTGGTCGCCAGATAACAAACTAATGAGCCTCCCGACACCAATGCCACACCCAGCCAAAACGACGACGAGAGTGACACACCCAGCAATATCGCCGCGATCACAGAAGATAGCACAGGTGTAAAATACGATGCAACCACCATCGCCTTCGTATTCCCTTTTAAGATACCAAAATTCCAAGCGCCGTAGCCAAGACCAATCGCAGCGCCTGCCGCTAGCACATATAGGATAGATATCGGACTTATCTCATCTGGCACACTACGATCAAACAACATGTACTTAAGCCACATCATGAGCGCTGTCAGCACGAAATAAAGCGCGATCAGATTATGACCGCCACTCATCTTCTTAATAATCACACAATAAACCGCCCATATCACCGCGCCTACCGTCGCCAGAACATAACTGACAGGATTACTGGCGGCATTGCGCAGTAGCATCGCGATATCAAGCGACAGCCCCATCTGTATCACAGCAACGCCATATAAGCACACAATGAGTCCCATGAGCACCACAGCGTTAAACTTAAGCTCCTTTGCCAACACAAGCGCGACAATCGTCAAACAAGGCCATAGATAGTTTAAGATGCTAACTTCGATCGCCTGCGTCTCTGTACGAGCATATGCCACAGCAAATGAAAAGCAAAGCTCATACGATACGAACAGCGCAGCGGACACCCATAAGAAAGTCTTTGGGACTTGATGAACCTTAGGAATCTTAAAAATAAGCAATAGCAATAATGCGCTAACAGTATAGACAAGCGCAACACCGAGCGACGCACCAAGCAATGATGATACTTGCTTGATCAGCCCTACCATAGACGCCCATAAGACGATGGATGTCATGCCGATTAAAGTAGCTGCCTTTTGATCCATGGCTTTCCACCATTTAAATAAAAGGAAATAGTTTAATAGAAATTTTG
>NZ_JAAELD010000186.1 GCF_024227015.1 Moraxella sp. | reverse complement strand
GTTCCGATGATAAGGTCTGGCATGATCGATTATATCGTGACCACTGGAGCCAATTTATATCACGACCTGCATCACTCACTGGATCTCCACCTGACACAGGGGACACCTTTCGTTGATGATACGGAATTGTTCGTCGTTAATGTCGGCATGGGCTGACGCATTGCTGATATTTCGGCAAACAATCACATGCTGATCTTTTTGTTTAACGGTGGGTATTTTTGAAACCTTTGCCAATGCATCTTTAGCAGTGATGTGCGTTAATAGCGCGTAACCGATTTCAGTGGGGTATGCGATGATTTGCCCGTCTCGGAGCACTTGTTTAATTTGCTCTAATAGTCTTGGCTGTGGATTTTGTGGGTGTAGATAAATTGTCTTCATGGTTGTCCTTGTGATTGCATTATTGAAAGTTTTGACAGATTGTTAAAAACATCCATATAAGCCGACGAGCATCTCTTGGTAGCTTATCAGGATGGTTAAGATATTGATTGGCTTGATCATATACATCATGAGCAAAGGTACTCTTTGTGGTATCAAAATCAGCGTTCAGATTATCCTGCGATACATAAAAATATCGCCCACAGGCTTGGTTGAGTAGGCATTCAATAGCCTGCGGTTCGATTTCTACTTGTTCAAAGATGGCTTGAGTCTGCTCATCACGGCCGTCAGATTCATACCAATAGCCAAAATCATTAAGTGTGCGTCGATGCTTGCCTGCGATACACCAATGGCTGATCTCATGCAAGGCGCTGGCAAAGAATCCATGGGCAAATTCAATGCGTGCAGGGCTTCCTGCTTCGCTTGGGAAATATTCGGGTTCGTTTTCGCCTCGCACCAGTATGGTCGGCATGATATCAATGTTTTTTTGATTAAACATTTGGTTGAATAGTTTTATGAGCCAATCTGTCAGTGCCTCATCATCGTTATGATCGATATTCTGCCATGTGTCACGAAAATTGCCTAACTCTCTGGCGGTGAAATTTTGGGTGATTTTTTTGATGTCATCTTGATCTCGCAGTAACTTGAATAGATTTTGCCAAAGATTGAAAACGTGATTTTTGTTGTCACTCTGATTAAGTGCAAGGTCTGGTGAGAGGTCGTAAAATGAAATGAAAGTCATGATTATTGAATTGCAAATTTTTTGTATTATAGCATTATTTGTCTCTGTAAGATAAATCTGATGATGGGTTAATAAGCTCATACAAAATAGCCGTGAAAATATTCCTAATTTATGAAATAATACGCCTAATATTAAAATAGGAAATCCATGATGACGCAATCAATCAATCAATCTAATTCCAGCCAAGAGCTGCCTGCCAATATTCTGCTTGAGAAATGGGCTGATATTGGTTTTTCTTGGTCTGGCGAGGTGGCTGTAGAGAGTTTCGAGCGACTTTCAAAAAATTTAATTCTACAAGAGCAAAATCAACAGGTTAAGAATCTTAATCTTAAAGTGAATCTGCAAAAAATAGACGGCACCCTGTGGCTGAACTATGAAGTTGCAGGTAAGCTTATTACCCCGTGTCAGCGATGTCTTGAACCGACGACCGTGGATGTCACGGGGGATTATCGATTGGCGATTTTATTCAATGAATCTCAGGCTGATCAAGTGCAGGACGCTGAATATGTGTTGGTTGATGAACTAAACCCTTCTGACTCTCGTAAAATGCTGCCTATCAAGGATCTGCTAGAGGATGAGCTTTTGCTT
Organism: Moraxella sp.; assembly: GCF_024227015.1. Classification (GTDB taxonomy): domain Bacteria; phylum Pseudomonadota; class Gammaproteobacteria; order Pseudomonadales; family Moraxellaceae; genus Moraxella. Next base: position 2,996 of record NZ_JAAELD010000186.1, on the reverse strand, counting down.
GTGCTACCATTATCTCCACGCCATGACGACTGTGAAATGCCAATTGAGATGGTAGAAGATGAAGAGGAGGCGGCCGATAACCCATTTGCAGCATTGGCTGCACTAAAAGGGCAATTAAATTAACTTAATGTTTGATTGGTTTAGAAAAAGTTTTGTAATTTTTTATGTTTAGGCTTTGAAAAATCAAAAAGTTTTCGGTATAATACAGCGTTTATTGTGCTTAAGTTAGATGAGCAAGGCAAAAGGTGCTATGTCTTGGCTGTATTTTTACAATATCATCCTAAGCAAACCAATTTTCACTTTATTTTGGCGATTGGGACGATTATGATTGTCTTGATCTGACGAATTTTAGGAGCTATCATGGCAGTTCAACAAAACCGCAAAAGCCGTTCACGCCGCGACATGCGTCGTTCACACGACCGTATGGTAGTGAACACTCTAAGCATTGATTCTACTACTGGCGAAAAACATCTTCGCCACCACGCGACCAAAGACGGTTTTTACCGTGGTCGTCAGCTGTTCAAGGTAAGCCAAGACAGCTAATCGGTAGATAATACCAATAAGCCAAGCCGTGTTGTTTGTTCAATGCGCTTGGCTTTTTATTTTGGCAAGTTCACTAAGCTTGAGGTGCTAAAATTAGTAAACAAATGTTTATTTTTTATGTTAGAATGCACCTAATTTGGATTCATTATCCAATAAAATAAATAGTCATAAACACAAAATAGGTATCGTATGGCAGAAAATAATACCATGAAACGCGTTGCGGTAGTTTTCCCTGGTCAAGGTTCGCAAGCAGTTGGCATGATGAATGAGCTGGCAGAGCATTTTCCTATTGTAAAGTCAACCTTCGATGAGGTGAGTGCAGCGCTTGGATTTGACCTTTGGGAAATCACTCAGGATGAGTCACGCCTACATAAGACAGAATACACGCAGCCTGCGTTATTAGCAGCGAGTGTTGCGATTTGGCATATTGTTAAGGATAAATTAGGCGCTCAAGGCGTTAAGCCTGTCTGTCTGGCCGGTCACTCATTGGGCGAATATAGTGCCTTGGTAGCAGGCGGTGTATTAAGCTTGGCGGATGCTGTTAAATTGGTTCACGAGCGTGGCAAATACATGACACAAGCGGTTGCAGGTATTGACACTCAAATGGCAGCCGTGCTCGGTCTTGATGATGAACAAGTGGCCAGCCTGTGTGAGGACGCAACTCAGAATGCTGGCATCGTGAACCCTGCTAACTTTAATAGCCCAGGTCAAGTGGTGATCGCAGGCACAGAAGTGGGTGTTAGCCATGTGTTGGCATCGGTTGAAAACCTAGGTAAAAAAGCCGTACCACTAAAAGTATCCGTGCCATCACATTGTCAGCTGATGAATCCTGCAACAGATAAGTTGGCAGCGCTACTGAGCGACACGGCATTCAAACAAGCAGAGATCCCTGTCATTCAGAACCGCCACGCTGTCGTTCATGATGACATTAATGACATTAAGACTTCATTGATTGAGCAGCTGTCTATGCCTGTTCAATGGGCTAAAACCATGCGAAAACTGGCTGATAAACATATCGATGTTATCATCGAATGCGGTCCTGGTAATGTCCTATCAAATCTTGCCAAGCGCCAGGCCGAGCCAATCACAGCTCTGCCTACTGATAAATTGGCGCGCCTTGAGAAATTGGAGAATTTAGCATGAGCAGAAAGATTGTATTAGTAACGGGCGCTAGCCGAGGTATCGGCCGTGCCATCGCGCAAAAATTTGCAGAAGAAGGTCATTTTGTCATCGGCACAGCGACCAGCGAAAAGGGTGCTGAAGCCATTGAAGAATATCTAAGCGAAGCTGGTGGTATCGGCCGCGTGTTGGATGTTTGCGATGAAGAAGCGATCGATAACCTATTTGAAGAGATTGACAGCGTTTATGGCAGCGTCAATGTCCTTGTTAATAATGCTGGTATCACCAAAGACGGTCTTTTGATGCGTATGAAAAATGAAGACTGGTCTGATGTTATTGACACCAACCTAACTTCTATTTATCGCACCTCACGTCGCGCCATCAAAGGCATGATGAAGGCGCGCTCTGGACGTATTATTAATATCACGTCAGTGGTGGGTCAGATGGGTAATGCTGGTCAAGCTAACTACGCCGCCAGTAAAGCAGGTGTTGAGGGCTTTACCCGTGCGTTGGCTCGTGAGATCGGATCGCGTGGTGTGACAGTAAACTGCGTTGCACCCGGTTTTGTTGAGACTGACATGACTGAAGAGCTTGATGAACGCCTTATCAACTCTATGCTAGACGCTGTTCCGTTAGGACGCATGGCGCAGCCTGAAGAGATCGCGGCGGCGGTGACTTTTTTGGCGAGCGATGAAGCCAGCTATATTACAGGCGAAGTGTTGGCTGTCAATGGCGGCATGTACATGTAATGGCATATTTTTTATAAAATAATTGACAAATTTTTGATTTGTGATTATTATTTATCTTAAATTGTGTACAACTGTATTCATAAAACTTGCACTATCCGTGAAAATGTTTTATGATACGCTAAATTTCTGATAAATAGTTAAAATCAGCATGGTGCTGATAAGTAGCATTTATCCATCGATTTAAAGGAAATACCTATGAGCGATATCGAAGCTAAAGTAAAAGACGCAGTGGCTGAACAACTTGGTCTAAACGTTGCTGACATCAATAACGACGCGTCATTCATGGACGATCTAGGTGCAGATTCTCTAGACCTAGTTGAGCTTGTAATGGCATTTGAAAGCAACTTCGGCATCACCATCCCTGATGAAGATTCTGCTGAACTTACTACTGTTCAAAAAGCAATCGACTACGTCACTGCTAAGCTTTAATTGATTAAAGCCAGATCACAGAACCACCCATTTTGGGTGGTTTTTTATTGCCATTGATTGATACTAAGTAGCAATCTAAACTACAATTGATAACAATTTCATAGCAAAACTTAGCGATTCTGCGGGTTAATTTTTGGTAAGATGATCTTAATTGAT
>NZ_JAAELD010000185.1 GCF_024227015.1 Moraxella sp. | reverse complement strand
GGGCCACGCCTGGGTGGTGGCTGTCATCAACGGCAAGGAATTTTTGCTGGAGGCTACCAGCAAAAAAAAGATTCGCAGCATGGGTGCCATACCTGCGGCGGCTTTGATGGTGGACTATCATCCGGCGTATCAGTTTAATCGCAAGAAATTCTGGGTCAATACCGGCAGTCAATTTACAACTAGATACACCGGCAGACCCTGGAAATTAAAATCGCGGTTCGTTGATACAGGTGGCGCGGTTTCTACAAAATTATAAACACGTCCCAATAATATGGATGCAGTATAAACCAAAGGGCTGATCATGAATGCTTGGTCGAGGTTATTTTTGAAGGTGCCGTTATGACCCTGCGATCAAAATGGATTGATCTCCTGTATAATTTGGCTACAGGCAGTAGGAAGAAGCGCAATATTTATACGCCCGTAGGGGCATTTATTTACGCGCTGTTGATGTTTTTGTTTATCTCACTGTCACTATATTTGGACGATGTAATCGGTCTTGCTGGAAAAATGCCG
>NZ_JAAELD010000184.1 GCF_024227015.1 Moraxella sp. | reverse complement strand
TTTAGTGGTGGTGATCCGCTGAATCTGAATCATAGACGTTTAACAGCTTGGTTTGATGCCATAAATGCCATTTCAAATGTCAAAACCATCCGAATTCATACGCGTCTGCCTGTGGTGCTACCCAATCGTGTGGATGATGATCTGCTAAGCCTGCTCAAAGACTCGCCAAAAAATATCGTCATGGTGCTACACATCAATCATGCCAATGAGATTGATGAATCTCTTAAACAAAAATGCCGCGCACTCAGAGGGTCTGGCGCTGTCTTATTAAATCAGACGGTTATTCTAAAGGGTGTGAATGATCGGGCTCAGACGCTGATTGGGCTTAGTCATGCGTTATTCGATGCGGGGATTTTGCCTTATTATTTGCATGTGTTGGATAAAGTGCAGGGGGCGGCGCATTTTGATTTACCGATTGAGCATGCGATTGAGATTTATTGGCAGATGCTTGAGAGCCTGTCAGGTTATTTGGTGCCCAAGTTGGTACAAGAGATGCCCAATAGGCCGTATAAGACGCCGATTAATATCTATGCCTAGGAATTAAATTAAAAAATACTTGCAAAATTTCAAAACTTTGCTAAAATAGCAGCACTTTAGGC
>NZ_JAAELD010000183.1 GCF_024227015.1 Moraxella sp. | reverse complement strand
GCTGCAGGACGTATGGATAACATGCGCACAGGCGTTGAGTGCTTATTGGCGGATGATTGGAGCCGAGCGCATACGCTGGCGTTAGAGTTGAATAAATTAAACCACTCGCGCCGCGCCATCGAGACGCAAATGCGAGATGAAGCGAATGACATCATTCATGAGTTGCACCTTAGCTCTGCAGAAGAGGTTAGTCTGCCGCGCGCCATCATCCTATACCAAGATAACTGGCATCAGGGCGTCATTGGTATTGTCGCAGGCAGAATCAAGGAGCGTCTGTATCGTCCGACCATCGTATTCGCTCCAGCGGATGCCCAAAAAACTGACGACGATGATTACATCAAAGGCTCAGCCAGATCCATCGCAGGCGTGCACATTCGTGATGCCATTGAGGCGGTGGCGATCGCACATCCGCACTTGATCACGCATTTTGGTGGGCATGCCATGGCGGCAGGACTTACGATTAAAAAGCGGCATTTTGATGAATTCATGCAGGCGTTCTTGATGGTGATGGATGAATTTGATGAGTTGATATTTAACGAAGAGCATTTCACAGATGGCGAACTGCTGCCCGAGGACTTTAGCCTAAGATTTGTATCAGAATTAAAGAGCATCAGCGTTTGGGGTAACGGCTTTGCACCGCCTAGCTTTGATGGTGAATTTGAGGTGCTAAACTTCCGTGTGATGAAGGATAAGCACCTAAAACTAACCCTTCGCCTGCCTCAGGTTCAGTATCCCATTGATGCCATTTGGTTTAATTATGATGCGGACAAATGGGATTATCGCGCCAGTCGTGTGCACATCTTATTCGCCTTGGAGATTAACGAATGGCAGGGCAATCAGAGCCTACAACTGGTCATCAAAGATTTGGCAGTAAGCCAAATTGCACCGATGATGTCGCCGTATTAAGAACAAAAAGCGCGTTCAAATGAATGCGCTTTTTATTTGAGGTAATTTAAGCTGTAATTTATTCATTATGAATATCAGCAACTAAAGTTGGTGATTTGACAATCATAATGAATGATTTAATAAATACAAAAAGAAAACCCTTCTCGATATGAGAAGGGCTTCTTGGAATATGGCTCCCCAACCTGGGCTCGAACCAGGGACACACGGATTAACAGTCCGATGCTCTACCAACTGAGCTATTGGGGAATGTGTTGCTGCGTATTATAAAGATTTTAATTTATTTGTCAAATAATTTTTTAAAGATTTTAAAAAAAATTATCAAATTAAAAATACCGAAGTGCCGCTACAAAGG
>NZ_JAAELD010000182.1 GCF_024227015.1 Moraxella sp. | reverse complement strand
CATCCATGTGGCAACAAACCCAAATTTTGTAAGCCTTGATAGATGCCATCTTCCCACGCAGCTGGACATACATAGTCAGCCGCCGCTTTCACATCGGCATGGGCATTCCCCATCGCCACGCCAAAGCCGACTGTCTGTAACATTTCGATATCATTCACCCCATCGCCGAATGCCATCGCATCTTCAAAATCCAGCCCCAGTTTATTGAGCGCCTGCGCAATGCCGCGTGCCTTCGAGCCTGTCGCATCTAGAATATCGATACCGTTTTTGTGCCAGCGCATGATTTTTAAAGTCGAGGGAAATTCAAAATTTACCTGCGTGTTGTCAGGATGAAATGCCACGACTTGATAAATAGGTATCGACAAATCAATGTCATCATGACGGGCAGTACGGTAAGCTATTTTAAGTGAATTTAAAGCTTCTGACAGCGCCTCATCTTCCGCTAACGCAATAATTTCCGCATCGGTCATGTAGGCATAGGATAAATTGTTTGATTCAACATAATCGGTAATCAGTTTAATTTGCGCAGGCGTCATCGGATAATGCGCTAACAATTCCCCTTGGTGATGACTGCATTGACCGTTGATGGTGACAAGCACATCGATACCCACGGTCTCAATGAGCTCATACACAGCTTTGGGAAACACCGCACGACCCCGACCCGTGGCGATAGCGACCATAAT
>NZ_JAAELD010000181.1 GCF_024227015.1 Moraxella sp. | reverse complement strand
TCATAACAAGCCACTAAGCCCTACATCTTGCACTTCGAGATGTAGGGTTTACGGAAATTTTCTAATTCACTTAATTTGCATTGGCGTATGCCAATTCAGGATTACAATATGAAAAAAATTACCGCACTAAGTGCGTTAACCGTTGCAATGTTTGCACTGACTGGCTGTATGGGTACTAAGCAAGTTAGCCAAAATATCACCAACGAAGGTACAATCGCTGCTGAAGACATCTACTTTCCAAAGCTAGATGATGCATGGCAAAAAGACGGTCAATTTCCAAACCGTGAAAACTTGACCAAGATTCGCCCAGGCGTGGCAAAAGATGAGCTATATCAGCTAATCGGTCGCCCGCACTTTAACGAATCAAACCGTGCTCGTGAGTGGGATTATATCTTGAAATTCCACAAAGAAGATGACAGTGTTAAAGTTTGTCAGTACAAAGTTATCTTTGATGAGAACTTCCGTGGTCAAGAGTTCTACTGGCTACCTGCAGAGTGTGCAGCTTATGCTAAACCACCTGCAGCACCTGCGCCAGTAGTTGTTCAACAGCCTGCACCACAGCAACCTGTTCAGATCGTTAACGAGCGCATCAACCTAGAAGCAGACGCACTATTTAAGTTTGACAAATACGAGCTTAAAGACATGCTACCTGCAGGTCGTGCAAAACTAGACCAGCTAGCTGTTCAGCTACTAGAGTGGGAAAAACGTGGTGAGAGCCGCATCCACCTAGTAGGTCACACTGACCGTCTAGGTAGCCATGAATACAACATGACGCTATCACAACGTCGTGCTGAGACTGTTCGTACTTACCTAATCTCGCGTGGTGTGAACGCAGCGACCATGTCTGCAGCAGGCGCTGGTAAATTGCAACAAATCCATCAGTGCTCTGACAATCAACCACGTCAAGCGTTGATCGACTGCTTGCAGCCAAACCGTCGCGTAGAAGTGAACGTTGCTGTATATGCTACTACCCAACATGGCGGCACTCAGCAAATCCAAATGAACCAAGATTACCAGAACTTCAACCAAGCTCAATAATCTTAAGTTCAAACAACAAAAAACCGCTCTCATGGGCGGTTTTTTGTTGTCTTTGAAATGATTGATGAAATGTTAGTTCAAAAACTAACAAGCTGGATTAGAATTGGGTAACCGCTAAAATCTGTTTAAATAATGCCTTTTGTTCAGGGCTTGGCTTGGCAGATTGCAATGCCATGACAGCGCTCATGTCGCCATCAACGCGAATCATACCCATCATGAATGCTTCGATGGCAAGGCTGGTGTCGCCTGTCTGGATGATATTACTCAATGTATCACCATCGATGGTAATGGTACTGACTGCGCCATCGGTATGACCTTGGTGGATTTTGCCGTGCTTTAGGTGGAGTAGAGTAGGTGCGCCTTGTTCGACTGTTGCATTTAGAACCAGTGAGTCTAGTGAGGGCGGCAGATTAAGTTCGCCGGACTGAGCGTTAAGAGCTGCTACTTGGTCGAACCATGATTGAGATAAAAATTGCGCCATAATATTCTCCTTGTGAATAGATGGATAAGTTAAACGTGAACGCATTATAAATCAAAAACGGGTATAAAAGCAGCTAAATTAATAACAGTTACTAAAATCATGCAATTAAACAGATAGATGACGGATTTTGCGGAGTAGTGGCAATATTGGAATTGCAATAATTAAAGGAGATAAAGATTTATTGAATAATAAGTGTTGGATGTGTCATAGATCTATGCTCAATATTAGACATAAAATTAATATTTAATTGTTTTAAATGCTGTCAAAATGATGAAAATTTTGAAAAAATCCCAAATTATTGCCAAAAAATCCAAATATTTTTACAAAAGATGCGCTAAAAATTACATTTGTGTTGTATAATAAAGGGTGAAAAATACTGATAATACCACATTAGCAGTATGGAATTAAATCTTTGTGGGTGAATCTAATCTTCACTCAACGCAAGCCAAGCCACTCATCCGAGAAGCAAGCTAAACGCACACAGTGTTAAGATTTTCTATCTTTGTTGTGTTTTCCTTATAAAAATTAAGGATTTTTTGCAGTTATTCGCTTTGATGTGATGATATTTGTGGCGCTTTGCGTTAAAATATATAGATATGAATCAAAAAGCGTCGATTTTATTGTTTATCGCAAATTAGACAGCCATGCTGACGCACTAGCCAAAACAATAAAACTCGCTAAATAAATCGGGCTGCACAGGAAAATATCCAATGAGTCTAAATAACACAGCAGTAGCCCCGAATGTTGACCATGAGTATGAAATCACGATCGTGCGTTTCTTTACCATCATGGCGGTATTTTGGGGTATCGTTGGCATGACTGTGGGTGTGTTTATCGCATCTCAGTTGGCATGGCCAGCACTTAACTTTGATACATCTTGGTTGTCCTTTGGACGTTTAAGACCGTTACATACCAACGCGGTTATTTTCGCGTTTGGTGGTTCGGCTCTTTTTGCAACATCATATTACATCGTACAGCGCACTTGTAAGACACGTTTGTTCGCACCCTATTTGGCATGGTTTACCTTTTGGGGTTGGCAAGCGGTTATTGTGGCTGCTGTGCTTACATTGCCATTGGGTTTGACATCCACTAAAGAGTATGCGGAACTAGAATGGCCTATTGATATTGGCATCGCTTTGGTGTGGGTGGCTTATGCAGTTGTATTTTTTGGCACACTGATTAAGCGTCAGACTTCGCACATCTACGTAGCGAACTGGTTCTTTGCAGCGTTTATCATTACCATTGCACTACTTCACATCGTGAATAACCTTGCCATTCCAGTAGGTATGTGGAAATCATACTCGCTATATGGCGGTGCAACAGATGCCATGGTTCAATGGTGGTATGGTCATAATGCGGTAGGTTTCTACTTGACAGCAGCATTCTTGGGTATGATGTATTATTTCATTCCTGTGCAAATTGGTCGTCCTGTTTATTCTTATCGCCTGTCTATCGTTCACTTCTGGGCTCTGATCGCTTCATACATGTGGGCAGGTGGTCACCATCTACATTATTCAGCGCTACCTGACTGGACTCAGTCATTGGGTATGGTGTTCTCGCTAATCCTATTCGCACCTTCTTGGGGCGGTATGATTAACGGTGTATTGACGCTATCAGGCAGCTGGGACAAACTAAGAACTGACCCGATCATTCGTTTCTTGATTGTTGCATTGTCGTTCTATGCGATGAGTACTTTTGAAGGTCCGATGCTATCTATCAAAGCAGTGAACGCCATCAGTCACAACACTGACTGGACAGTTGGTCACGTTCACTCAGGCGCATTAGGCTGGGTTGGTATGATTACCATTGGTTCTATTTATGTGCTATTGCCACGTATCTGGAACAAGGCAAAAATGTACTCAACAAACCTAATCACCGTACACTTCTGGTTAGCAACCACTGGTACAGTTCTGTATATCGTTGCGCTATGGATTTCAGGTATCACTCAAGGTATGATGTGGCGTGCCACTAACCCAGACGGTACTTTGGCGTATGACTTCATCCAGACTGTTGTGGTATCGCATTGGCCATTCGTGGTGCGTGCACTAGGTGGTGGTCTGTATGTTGCAGGTATGTTGGTTATGGCATATAACTGCTACAAAACCATCAAAATGCCTAGCATTCCAGAACCAATCGCTGAGCCAGATGAAGTAAATACTGGTCGTGATGAAGTGTTTGACAACGACACTGTCAAGGCTTAAGGGGGAGAGTCATGTCAAATATCACTCACGAAATCGTCGAGAAAAACACGGGTTTACTCGTTATCTTTATCGTCATCGCGATTAGCTTTGCAACCTTAGTTGAGATTGTCCCGCTAATCTTTGATGAGCACTCACCTGAAAAAGGTGGTGTGAACAAGCCTTTGCCGAACATGCGTCCTTGGACAGCACTAGAGCTTGAAGGTCGTGATATCTATATTCGCGAAGGCTGCCATGTGTGCCATACTCAGATGGTGCGTCCACTTCGTGCAGAAGTTGAGCGTTACGGACCATATAGCCGTGCAGCGGAATCAACTTGGGATCACCCATTCCTATGGGGTTCTAAGCGTACCGGTCCTGACCTAGCTCGTGTGGGCGGTCGTTATTCAGACCAGTGGCATGTTGACCATTTGATCGATCCGCGCTCTGTTGTGCCTGATTCGGTGATGCCTGCCTATCCTTGGCTTGCCAAGAATGAAGTTAACGGCGCTAAAGTACAGAAAAAAATGCGTCTATTTAAAGACCGTTTTGGCTTGCCTTATACCGAAGAAGACATCGAAGCAGCGCCTGACCAAGTACAAGGTGCGACCGAGCTTGATGCATTGGTTGCTTACTTGCAGCAGCTTGGTATCGCCATGCAGGGTCAACGCTAATGAACTGGGGCGTTTTGCATAGTATTGCGACTGTCGCGGCATTCATCGCTTTTATTGGCATCGCATGGTGGGCATACTCACCAAAAAATAAGAAACGCTTTGAAGAAGACGCACAACTTGCGCTTGATGACAAGACGTTAAAGTCTTTGTCATCAAATGAGCGCACTAAGGATACACAATGAGCTTTTTTTGGAGTTCTTGGATTACTGTCCTGTCATTAGGCTGCTGGTTATTTATCTTCGGCGTGCTAATGTGGACACTAAAAACCAAACCTGTCTTAGAAGAAGATGAAACGACAGGACATTCATACGATGGTATTAGAGAGTATGATAAGCCATTGCCTAAATGGTGGCTTGTGATTTTCTTTGGTACTCTAATTTGGGGTTTGGGTTACTTTATCCTATTCCCGGCAATTCAACCACATGCTTGGAAAGGTATCACTACGGTTGAAGTTGATGGCCAAGAAGTGCCTTGGACATCAGTAAATGAGCTAAACAGCCAGCTACAAGCCAACAACAAGGTTTTCAATGAGAACTTTGAACAAGGCATTTTGGCGAATGCAGGTGCTTCTGAGGCAACTGCAGTACTAGCTAAGCTAACCGAGCTTCAATCTCAGAAGAAAGGTGAGGCTGAACCGTCAGCTGAACTACAAACTCAGATTGATGAGCAAGTTAAACTACTAGCACCATACGTGGATAAGCTAGCAGCTGACCCTGAAGCTCAAAAAATCGGTAACCGTCTATTCCTACAAAACTGTGCCTTGTGCCACGGCTCGAACGCCAAAGGTTCTTTAGGCTATCCAGATTTGACGGATAATGATTGGCTGTATGGCGGTGAACCTGCTGACGTTCTATTGACGATTCACAACGGTCGTGTGGGTGCGATGGCAGCATGGCAAAAACAACTGGGTGAATCCGGTGTTCGTGCAGCTGCTGAATATGTACTTAGCATCTCAGGCAACCAAAATGGCTATGAGTTAGACAGCGCACAAGTTGCTCAAGGTAAAGCACTGTTTGAGACCAACTGCGTACTATGTCACGGTCCAGATGCTAAAGGTTTGACCAGCATGGGTGCACCTAACCTAACTGATGACATCTGGCTATTCGGTGGTGATCGTGAAACGGTTCGAGAAACCATCCGTCATGGTCGTTCAGGTGTGATGCCAGAATGGCAAACCAAGCTAGGTAATGAACGTATCATGCTGCTTGCAGCCTATGTTCGTTCACTATCACAAAACTCAGCAGAATAATCAAATTATTTTGATAATTCAGCAAAAGAGC
>NZ_JAAELD010000180.1 GCF_024227015.1 Moraxella sp. | reverse complement strand
GTGACCGGATCTGTCACAGCACTATGGTAAACTGGCCTCAATATTAATAAAAGGAGGCCAACGATGAAAGATTTTATCATTACGGATGATTTTCCTAAAAATCAGTCTGAGTTTGATGAACGCTTTAATAATGATCAGGCTTGCTATGATTATCTTTTCAGCCTCAGGTGGCCACAAGGTTTTACCTGTCGGCATTGCCGCCACGACAAGTACTGGCGAAGTGCGACCGGCCTTTTTATTTGCACACGCTGTGAACATCAGCATTCGTTGACCGCTGGAACGATTATGCATGGTACGCGCAAGCATCTGATTCTATGGTTTAAAGCTATGTGGTGGTTTACAACACGAAAATCCGGTGTTAATGCCATTAACCTTCAAGATCTACTGGGCTTAGGCAGCTACAACACTGCCTGGCTTTGGCTTCAAAAACTGCGAAGCTGCACTGTGCGCCAAGATCGCGAAAAACTGGCCGGCACCGTGGAGGCTGACGAGTTTTATCTTGGCGGCAAAAAAAGCGGCAAACGAGGTCGCGGAGCTGGACACAAATGTGCAGTGGCTATTGCCGTGGAGCGAAAGAACCCCAAGCTGGGCCGTCTTCGCCTGCAGGTCATATAAGATTGCTCGGCGGGCGAACTGGTCCCCTTTGTTCAGACCAACGTTGACTCCGCCAGCGGTATCACTACCGACGGCTGGTTGGGATACAATCCTTTGCCCACTGGTGACTATAAACATCAAAAAGTGTTTAGAAATAAGGCAAAAAATAAAGAAAGTGTTTTGCCAGGATTTCATTTGGTGATTTCCTT
>NZ_JAAELD010000179.1 GCF_024227015.1 Moraxella sp. | reverse complement strand
CAAAGCGGTCAAGGACTGCATACGCAAATCTTCGTACATACTGCCTTGCACGATACCAAACAGGGCGTTTTTGTTACCCAGTTTGTGATGTTCATCAAGACAGCGTTGCCCCCAGCGGAGCGATAATTCAAGCGATTTTTGGGCCTCTTTGTACGTGGCAGGATAGGGCGTGCATTCGTCAAACTGCATGACGATGTCGGAGTTTAGGGAGTTTTGGATTTGCATGGAAATCTCAGGCGATAAAAACACCTTGGAGCCGTCCACAGGCGAACGAAAATGCACACCTTCTTCGGTGATTTTTCTCATCGCCCCTAGGCTGAACACCTGAAAACCGCCCGAATCGGTCAAAATCGGCTTATCCCAACCGATAAACTCATGCAATCCGCCAAACTCATCAATCACGCTTGTGGTCGGACGTAGCCACAGATGAAAGGTGTTGCCCAAAATAATATCCGCCCCAATGGCGTGAATGTCTCGTGGGAGCATGCCCTTGACCGTGCCATACGTCCCCACAGGCATAAAGGCAGGCGTGGCGACATCGCCATGAGCTAGGTGTACCGTGCCACGGCGAGCTCGGGTTTTTGTGTCGGTTTTATGTAGTGTGAATTTCATGAATATCCGAATAATTAATTTTCAAAACTGGCTATTATAGCATAATTTGACAATGAAATAATGCTAGGGTGTGCTGCTTTCTCGCTGCTTGATGTCATCAGAGCTAAGCTTGACATCATGGCGATTCACTCCGTCAGATTCGATGATAATCTGCGGGATGAAGCGAACTTGTAGGCTGATGGTTTTACCGTCCTTGAATCTATGGTCGGCGATGTCCTGAATTTGTTGTTCAAGCTGTTTGACCTGTGTCTGTGTTGGTGGTGTCGTACCTTCTAGCACCAAACGAACAGTTCGGGTGTCCTTATTCTGAGAGAAGTTTTGGGACATTAGGTAAGTTGGTTGATTTTGAAGGCTTTCTTCGATCAGCGCGACACTTTGGCGTTCAAAGTTTTGCTCATTTAGGGTTTGCTTGAGGTTCATTGACAGATAGCCGCCAATGAGCACAAGCGCAAGAAGGACTGCGCTATTTCGTTTTAGGAATAGACCGATTTGACCAAGTTTGCTGACATCCTTATCGTCAAGGGTGCGGCGGAATCCTGCAAACCACAGAACAAGCGCGTTGGTGAATTGGATGGCGAGCATGTTGGTAATGGCAAGTATCAGCGCGCCCATGGCAAGTCTTGCTTCACCTGCTGATAGAAGGATGCCGCTGGCTGTTAGGGGTGGAACTAGGGCGGTCGCCACTGCCACGCCAACAACCGCCACCGATAGGTTGGGCGATATCATGGCGTACGCACCTGCCGCACCACCCGCTAAGGCCACCATCAGATCCATCGTCGTTGGCGCGGTTCGAGATAGGATCTCAGACGTCATCACGTTATCAGGGTAGAGCAGTCCAAGCACCATGCCAACAGCATAAATGACAAACACGCCACCGAATAACGTCATTAGGGAGGTTTTTAATAATGACAGTTGCGCATCAATCACAGCAAGGGCGGCACTGGTAATGGGTGATAGCATCATGGCGATCAGCATGGCGCCAATCACCACCGCGGGTGAATTGGCAAGAAGCCCATAGCCTGCGATGATGGCGGATAGACCATTCATGATAAAGAACATCTTGGTTGGTAGGGCGCCAGCCTCGATATTAATGCGTACGCTCTTGTGGTCTACGGTTTTTTCGCTGTGTTTTTTGGCAAGCATGGTGCGGACGATGTCAGCTTGTTTTTGCTTGTCATCGTCGCTTTCGTTCTCGCTATCAGATGTTTTGGTAGAGTCGCCTTTGTCTTTGGTGTTGACTGTAGATTCCAAGATTTTGGGTGATTTATTGGCAGCTTCATTCTGTACAGTTGCTGATTCTGTGGACTGCTTCTCGCAAACTGTCGCTGCTTTATCGTCTTTACTGTCTTTATCGTCAGCTTTGCTATTTTTCTTGGGTTTGTGTTTAATTTCAAAGAAATTGATCGCGGCATAAACCGACATCAGCGGCGTGTCATCTGCATGATAAGGGATAAAATCCATCTTATCATAGGCGGTGTGAGTCTCTTTGGCGTTGGCATTATCAGACAGCGCTTCATTGACTGATTTGACAATGTCATCAAGCTCATCGTCATCGATGCCTTGTTTTTTGAGTTCTTCAAGCTCATCTTGGCTAAACTCAATATCATCGTCTTGAGTGTCTTTGTTGTCGCTCATGGTGTGCTATTATTGTTGTTAAATAGGTGGTTATGATTAAAAAGTAGTTATTAAAACTTATCCAAAATCATCGCATCGCCATAACTAAAAAAGCGGTATTTTTTATCAATCGCATGAGCATAGGCGTTTTTGATGTTGTCCGTCCCTGCAAAGGCAGATACGAGCATCAGGAGTGTGGATTTTGGCAAATGAAAATTGGTAATGAGCCTATCCACCACACCAAATTCATAAGGCGGATAAATAAAAATCTGCGTATCGCCAGCGAATTCGGCAAGCTGTCCGTCCACACGGTGCAAATGGGCAGTTTCTAGCGTGCGAGTGACGGTCGTCCCCACGGCGATGACTTGTCCGCCTTGTGTCTTGGTGGTGTTGATTTTGTCGGCAGTGGCTTGTGGCAAGTGGGCGTATTCAGCGTGCATGACGTGGTCGGTCAAATCGTTCGCCTTGACAGGGGCGAACGTACCTGCCCCAACGTGTAAGGTTACAAAGGCAATCTCTACCTCTTTATCGGCAAGACGCTTCAAGGTCTCATCATCAAAATGTAGGCTGGCGGTCGGGGCGGCAACGCTTGCCTGTTTGGCAGGGTCATGAAACACCGTCTGATAACGGGTGTCGTCCCTATCGTCTGCCGTACGCTCAAAATAAGGTGGAATTGGCATTTGCCCATAACGCTCCAAATCTGCCAAAATCGGTGCGTCAAATTGTAAGATAAACAAATTCTCCACCCGTCCGCACATGGTCGCCGTCATGCCCCCGTCTGCCAGACTCACCGTTTGCCCCACCTTTAACGCACGGCTAGAGCGTACATGACAATGGGCGATGTGATTGTCGTGGTCGGTAATGCGTTCTATCAAGACTTCCACCGCTCCGCCTGTGTCCTTGACCCCAAATAGGCGGGCTTTCATGACTTTGGTGTCGTTTAGAACGAGCAAATCGCCTTTGTTTAATAGGTCAGGCAAATCGGTAAAATTAAGGTCAGCGAGTGTGTCGCCTTGCACGTGCAACAGGCGAGAACTTGACCGTACGGCAAGCGGATAACGGGCGATGAGTTCATCGGGCAAATGGTAGTCAAAGTCAGCGGTAAGAAGTGGCATGTCTATTCTTCATGATAAAACTGTGTATTTTATCAAAAAATCAGTGTACCGCCTACCGCTTTTGGATAATTTGAAAATACCATATAAAAGGCGTATCATATAAAAAACTAAAAACATAAGGCGCTCGCCATGCTCATGAATATCCAAAATACCGCCAAACGTCCCACGTCGCCTCACCCGATTTTAAATCTTGGATTTAGGATTTTCTTTGTGGGGTCGGCGCTATTTGCAGTGGTTGCCATGCTGTTATGGCTTGCGATATTACAAGGATTTGCGCCATTTAAAGGTACGATGAATCCTTTTTATTGGCATGGTCATGAGATGGTGTTTGGCTATGCGCTGGCGGTGATCGCAGGATTTCTACTGACGGCTGTCAAGACATGGACGAATCAACCCATGCCCTATGGATGGAAGCTTTTTGCGATATTTTTGCCGTGGGTGCTGGCGCGTATCATATGGATGGGCGCGCACGCTGTGCCAAGTAACGCCATGCTTGTCGTGGCCTTTGTGATGGATATGTTATTTTGGGGATTGACTTCGTTTGCTGTGATTAAAGCAGTGTGGGCAGCACGACAAAAGCGCCAAATTGGCATTATCGCCAAGCTCGTCCTGCTATACATCGCGCAGTTGGCATTTTATGTGGGTGTATTTACCAGTCACTTGAATATGCAGCAAGTATCTTTGTATGCCGCGTTATACTTGGTGATTGGGGTGGTATTTACCATCGGTCGCCGCGTTTTGCCATTTTTTATTGTTAAGGGCATCAGCGTTAATAACGATGGCAAGCCAAACGGCATCAATGTGGAGCAAAAAAATTCTACGCTGCTAGACAGAGCGAATCTTGTGGGACTGTTTGGCTTTATCGTGTTTGATTTATTTATCGTCATGCCGAAGATTGCAGCGATTTTTGCCTTGATTTGCTTTATTGCCAATGCACTTCGCCTCAAAAACTGGTATCATGCAGGCATCTGGCAAAAGCCCTTGTTGTGGTCGCTTGTCATTGCATTTGCAGGCATGACGGCAAGTATGCTGATTTTTGTGGTGTATCCATTCATTGACAGTAGCATGAACCTGCATGAGTTGGGGCTGCATGGGCTGGCACTGTTCGGTGTGGGACTAATGACCGTTGCTATGATGGCGCGCGTGGCGTTGGGGCACACTGGGCGTAAAATTCATCAGCCGCCTAAGACAGTGGGCGCAATCTTTGCATTGATGATCGTGTCAGCGCTGTGCCGAGTACTGCTGCCGATGTTTGGCGGTGATTACATGACTTGGATGCTGGTGTCGCAAGTGGCTTGGGTGTTGTCGTTTATGCTGTTCTGTGTGTCTTATGTGGGTATCTTATCGAAGGCGCGCACTGACGGATTGTTTGGCTAATCATTATCATAAGGCGAATCATGTTTAATATTTTTAAGAAAAATAAGTTCTCTCAGACGGATGTGGATGAGAGCATTGCTGAATTTAACCTATACGGACAGCCGCTCAATCATCATGTGACAAGCAGCGAAATCGTCGGCGATGTGGTAAATTTATCACTAAAAATCCACAAAGATGCAGACCAAAAACAACTCGAAAACGTCTATCATGCGCTGCGCACACGCCTGCACACGATCGGTGTCGAGGAAGTTAATCTAAATGTCGTGCTGTCCGATATTGCGCCAGCATCTGGAGATGGGGCGGCTCAGACCTACATTCCAACCGATCATAAAGAAGCGGAGCCTGCACCCACCAAGCGCGCACCCACCCAAAGTGACATCGCGCCGCATCCGCGCATTCGTCACAT
>NZ_JAAELD010000178.1 GCF_024227015.1 Moraxella sp. | reverse complement strand
TCATTATTTTAATGAATGCTATCATTTTTGATGTAATTATCGTAAAATAATATTTTCTCAATAGACATTACCCTTAGGTGCATCATGACCACAGTCGATCCAAAACTTGCCCAAAAACAAGCTGCCGCCAAAGCCGCCTTAAACTATATCGAAGATGGCATGATTTTAGGTGTTGGAACGGGCAGTACGGTGAATTGCCTGATTGAGTTATTGGCAGATGTGCGACTAAAAGGCGCAGTATCATCATCCAAAGTCACCGAAGACAAGCTTCGTGCTCTGGATATTGAGATTTTTGATCTAAATGCTGTAGGCGAACTTGATTTGTACATCGATGGTGCGGATGAGATTGATGCGCAGGGCAACATGATCAAAGGCGGTGGCGGCGCGCTTACACGCGAAAAAATCGTCGCTGCAGCATCTAAGTCGTTTGTGTGCATGGTTGATGATTCTAAGATCGTACAAAAGCTTGGTAAATTCCCAATTGCAGTAGAAGTCTTGCCACAGGCACGATCATATGTCGCTAGAGAGTTGGTCAAGCTGGGTGGTGATCCAGTTTATCGCGAAGGGTTTGTGACCGATTATGGTAATGTGATTTTGGACACTTATGATCTGGACATCAGCAATCCTGCCGAATTTGAAAAGACGCTAAACAACATCGTTGGTGTGGTCTGTAATGGCATCTTTGCAGCTCAGTCAGCCAACATCATGCTAAAGGCAAGTGATCAAGGCGTGGAAACTGTACAGTTTTAATATCAGTCAAGGCATACATCAAAAACCCGTCATTGGCGGGTTTTGTAATTTGAGATATTTTATTTAAAATAACCGCATCATTTATGATTAATTAAAGCAAATGAAAGACAGTACATTTGATAAGTTAAAGCAGCTTTTAAGAAATAGCATCCATCTGATTACATCCATCACGACGGCAGCAATGGTCTATGTGCTGATCTCTGATGTGAGATTTTTGCGTCGCTTCATTCCATCTATCCAGTGGGAGACGATTTATCTTTTGACTTGGGATGCGTTTTTATTGACTTATCTATTGCTGACGTTTCGGATGTTTGCGGTCATCGATCTTGAAAAAATCAAAAAGCGTGCCCACGCAGAATATGAGAAAAAATCCATCATGCTGGTGCTGATCTGCTTAACTTCGGTGGTGAGCATCATCGCCATCGTGCATGAGATGAAAATATCGGCGCAGATGACAGGGTGGCTTTCCATGTTTCATTTGGCGGTGACGTTTGGCACATTAGTGATGGCTTGGCTGTTCATACATACGTTATTTGCGCTTTATTATGCGCATGGTTATTATGATGCGAATAATAATGAGCATTATCCGCTGGATTTTCCGTATGAGAACAGTCCTGATTATTGGGATTTTATGTATTTTTCATTAGGTATCGGTGCCAGCGGGCAGACGTCTGATATTTCTTTTACCAGCCGTAAGCTGCGCCGCATTGGGATGTTTCATGGTGTATTGTCGTTCTTTTTTAATACCGCTGTACTGGCGCTGATGATGGAGCTGACAGGCAGCATCATTTCTAATTAACGCTAACGACTCATATCTCTGTCCGAACGTGGAATATAATACACAAAGAAGCTAATGAATATCGCCAAAAGCCCAATCAACGTAAGATACACGGCAGGGGCGAACGAAAAATAGAAACTGGCATAGCCGAGCGCAAAGGGCAAAACACCCCCAACCACAGCATGCACCAGATTATAAGACAGACCAATGCCAGTCAGTCGAATCCTGGTTGGGAATAGTCTGGTCAGCACAGAGGGCAGGGCACCAATCAGACCACTGGCAAAGCCAAGCAGCGCAAAACATGCCAATATTAACTCACCGCCAGCACGCAGATGATAGAAGAAGAGCAGTGCTTGGCTAATAAGAAACATACCACCAAACACAAGCACGCGCCCAGCGTTCATTCTATCTACCAAGAACCCAAAAAACACCGCACCGAACATCATAAAGATCAGCCCGATCACACTGCCAAAATAAATACCATCCTTAGAAATGCGAAAATTACTGATAATCAGTGGGGTTAGCAGCATCGGAATGAAGATAGATAAGCTGGCGATGATCCATGAGACGAAAATCGCAGCGCCGAACCCAAAGCTGTTGTATTTAAATAGAGATTTAATTGTCTCAAGCTTGGTGGGCTTGCGAAGTTCTGAAGGGTTGGCTTGATTGCTTATAAATGGTTCATTTTCAAGGCTGATGCCATCGATGCACGAATCAAGCTCTTTATTGGGTGTTGATAGCGAGGTGAATATGGGTGTCTCATCGAACTGTCGAACCAATAAGGTCGCTGATAAGCTAATAATACCGCCAATCAAGAACAAAATCCGCCAACCATAGCTCATCATTTGATCAGAGCTTAGGGTGTTTTCCACAAAATTCACCAAACCCATCAGCGCCAACAAAAAAAGCATACAGGTTGCGCATATGAGGCCGCACCCAAGCCCTAAGTTCTTGCTGGGCAGATGTTCTGTGGCAAAAACCCATGATGTAGGAACAATACTACCAATGGCAAATCCTTGACAGAATCTCGCGGTGATTAGTGCAAGCGATGCAAATACCCCAAGATATGAATAAGTGGGCAGCAGTGCAATGGCAAATGTAAAGATGGTCGCACCTAATAGCCCTGTAATTAGTACGATGCGTCTGCCTTGATTGTCTCCCAATCTACCAAGCATGAACCCGCCAATGGGTCTGGCAAGGTAGCCTGCGCCGAACAGCGTGAATAAGTGCAATTGACTCACCCAAAATTCAGAAATCTTACCAAAAAACACTTTGGACAATAAATCGGACAGATAAATAAATAAGGCAAAATCAAAAAAAGCAGTGCCTGCGCATAAGCTTGCAACGCCGATGATGTGATAATGTTTTGAGGTTAGAAGTTCAGTTGTGTGAGTGTGCATAATTAAAACCATCTTTGGGATGCGCCCATCGAAGAATTTGGGCGAACATCTATACAAATTGTATCTTAATTTTCACAAAAATTATACCAAAATTTCAATTAATTGCACCAAGTGGAGCCGTCAGACCGCGAAATTTATTACCAAGCTTTTATAATAACCAGTCAATGGGCATCGTTCCCATGATGGCAACGCCAGCCCGATCTTTTAGGTTCATGTTCGGTTCGCTCTTATGGATGATGTATTCCCCATCCTCTAGCGTATGCCATTCTAAGGTGTTTTGTTTGGTCAAGACGACCTTATAGGCTTGATTGAGTAGGCGCTGATTACGCAGGGCGTTGTGTAGCTGCTCTGCCAGCCGTTCATCGTAGATCAGCACACCAAGCTCAGTGTTAAAGTTGGCAGAACGTGGATCGATGTTATAAGAGCCAATAAAAACTTGCTCATGATCCACAGCGAACGCTTTGGCGTGAAGGCTGGTGGTAGTGATTTGTTTGGTGCGCCAAAATTTATTGTTATCTTGTTTGTCATTGACAGCGGTGGATTTAAGTTCGTATAGATCAACACCAGCACTTAGCAGATCATGGCGCCAATGCCCGTAGCCTGCATGTACCGCGCCGACGTCGGTCGCGTCGAATGAATTGGTTAATATACTGATTTTTACGCCGCTTTTGGCAAGACGGCTCAATGTGCGGACGCCATTTCTGGTCGGCACAAAATAAGACGAGATGATGCTGAGCCGCTGATTAGGACGGCCCAATCTTTCCTGTAATAAATTCACCAAATGCGCATCCAGATCAGCAGTCTTAGTGAGCTTGCCAGCATCATCTGCCAAGAATTCAATCTTCGCCCAACGAAACGGGACACGTTTATTCAACAGATCTTCGCTGATCGTAGATGTCTCCACAGCACGGCGATACGTTCTTAGGGCATGAGCTTGCTGACCCACGGCAGCATAATTATTCTGCAAGATGGCAGCATCTATCACATCCAAGATGGTCTTGTCTGATGGCTTGACGATAGTCTCGATGTCATAGCTTGATGATGCTGACCAATACTCCTCAAAGCTTGTGGTGATGTCATCAACCACAGGCCCGATGAGTAGGACATCCATGTCGGCAAAGTTGTTATTCTTGGCGTTATTTAGGTATTCATCGCCAATGTTGCGCCCACCGATGATGCTAAGCTGATTATCAAAGGTCATGCTCTTATTATGCATGCGGCGATTGATGCGAGCAGGGCTGGTTAGGTAATTCACCGTACGAAACTTACGATACAGCATGGGATTGGCCAGGCGCACCGCAACGTTAGGATGCTTGGCAAAGGCAAGTAACAGCTCATCAAGCTTGGGCGAACTGTTAAAGTCATCGAGCAAGAGGCGCACCATCACGCCGCGCTCTGCAGCTTCCCACAGGTCTTTAACCATCATTTGCCCAGCTTCATCATTATGCCAGATGTAATATTGGATATCGATGGTTTTGGTTGCCATGTCTGATAGGATGCTACGTGATGCAAAGGCATTGGCGCCAGTGGCGATGGGATAATATCCTGATAGATAGGGGTTGTCTTGGCGCTGCTCATCGATGGCATCACCAAGCCGCGAATCCGATTCAGATACTGCAATTGGCACTCTATGGGTTTGAATCTGAGCATGGGCGAGTTGTGATTTTTGAGTGATGGCAAGGCTTTTGTCGAGGTGTGCCAAGTTCGGCAAAGATTGGCACGCACCAAGCAATGCTGTACACAGCCCAATCGCAAGCAAACGAGCATAAGACGCACAAAGCGCGTGAATCATGACAGACCTCACCATCACCAAAAAGACAAAAATCGCTCTATGATAGCAAATATTTGATAAATATAAAGCCTTTGATTATAGTAAAATTGTGAATCTATAAATATGTTGGAGATAATCCCACGCAATAAAAAACACCCTAAATTGGGCGTTTTTTATTGCCATGAATGATTTTATAAAACCTCATCAAGCAGGGTGGTTAGCTTCTCGATAAGGGTATTTGTATCGTCCACACTGATGTTGAGCGCTGGCAGTAGGCGGATGACATTACCGCCGGTGACATTAATGATCAGTTGATGGCGATCACGGGCAATATCCACCAAACGACTACAATCCACGCCATCTGGCATGACAATACCAATCATCATGCCAAGCCCGCGCGTGGTGATACCTTTATCGCCATATTTATTGATGATGGCATCCTTGATGGCTTGACCTTGCTTTGCAGCGTTACCCAAAACCTCTTCGGTTAATGCCTCATACACAGTACAAACAATGCGAGAGACCAATGGTGTGCCGCCATAGGTTGAGCCATGTGAGCCTGCCGTAAATAACCCTTTAGCACGACCTGACACCATGCACGCCCCAACAGGAAAGCCGTTGCCCAGACCTTTGGCAGTGGTAAGCACATCGGGCTTTACGCTGCTGTGCTGATAGGCAAAATATTTGCCTGTGCGGCCATTACC
>NZ_JAAELD010000177.1 GCF_024227015.1 Moraxella sp. | reverse complement strand
GTCATACCGTTTAGCGGGCCCAAGTGTCCGAAACGGGATTTACGAATGCAGTCGGTGCAAACGGCAATTTACCATTACTGTAAAAACGCCCATGCACAGCACAAAATTGCCTTTGTGGAGATGGTTGCTGGCCATGTACTTGATCGTCAATTCGAGTAAAGGCATATCCTCGGTCTATTTGGGCAAATTGGTCGGCATATCTCAAAATAGTTCTTGGAAATTGGGTCATGCTATCAGACTGATGATGGATCCTGGTTCTGAATTTGTGCCGGCGCTTAGCGGCATTGTTGAATTGGACGAAAAATATATTGGCGGTAAACCCCGGTATCAAAAAGGCGTAGTACACAAGCGGGGAAAAGGTACTGCCAAGCAATGAGTGCTGGTGGCCGTTGAACGAAATGGCCCGGTGCGGTCTGCTCCGGTAGAAAGCGACAGTATTGCCAATCTGTCGCCAGTTATTGATCAGTTTGTCAGTAAACGCGCGCACCTTAAAACCGACGAGTTGCACGCCTATAAACTGATCGGGAGAAAATATGCTTCGCACCAGTGGGTGAACCATAAAAGCAAAGAGTATTCTCGCGGTGATACCCACAACAATACCGCCGAATCGTTTAACGCGATGCTGGAACGGGCAAAACAAGGTGTGTTCCATTATTTGAGTAAAAAGCATCTGTCTCGTTACCTGCACGAAATTGGTTTTCGCTGGAATCAGCGTGCACCAAATCTTAAAGTTACCAAAAAAGGCGAACTCAAAATCGTGATGAAGCGGTTGCCAGCAATTACCATGCTAAAATCGCTTCTGGTTCAT
>NZ_JAAELD010000176.1 GCF_024227015.1 Moraxella sp. | reverse complement strand
TCGCCAAGGGAGTCCCACGCCATACTAAGGTTGCTCAGATAAGTGGCCACTTTGGGATGCTGATCGCCATAGTCTTTTATGTCGATTGCCAGCGCCTCTTTATAATACTCGATGGCCTTGTCATACTCGCCAAGGGAGTTCCACGCCGAACCAAGGTTGTTCAGATCACGGGCCACGTCGGGATGCTGATCGCCATAGGTTTTTATGTCGATGGCCAGCGCTTTTTCATAATACTCGATGGCCTTGTCATATTCTCCAAGCTCATCAAGAATAGCACCATAGTCATTTAAGAAAAGGCTGTTTTGTGGATCCAGTTCGACCGCTTTTTGATAATATGAACGTGCGCTTTTAAAATCTAACTGTAGTTGTTTTATGCCGGCCAGTTCAAATGCGTCTGAGGCCGCGGATTGTTTTTCTTTTTCAATATTGCGCAGATGCTGTTCCAGGGATTGGAGCAGTAGCGCCTCGGCACCTTCCAGATCACCTTCATCCAATCTTGCTTTGGCTTGGGCCACTAATGGATTCTTGGCAGACCGTCGTTCAAGTTGTTCATTTAGTTCTTTGTATTTTTTAACCCATCGGTCGATTTGAGATTGACGGTCCTCCAAGGCAACATCTTTGGCGTC
>NZ_JAAELD010000175.1 GCF_024227015.1 Moraxella sp. | reverse complement strand
GCCTGAGCTTGTGAATACCACCGAGCCGCTTTGAGCAGTTTTTAATAATGGCAACAAAGCCTGCGTCAGCATGAACACAGCCGTGGTGTTGATGTGCATCACCTGCTCAAAGGTGCTCGGGTCACACATCTCCAAAGGCGTCAGCGCCCCAAGGATCGCCGCATTATGCAGCACCCCATCCAAACGACCAAATTCCTTCTCGATAAGCGTGGCAAGCTCATTCATCTGAGCAAAAGTTGCTTTCTCCAGATCCATCGGCAAGATGGCAGGGGTTGGCAAGCCTAGATCCTCGATCTCATCGTACACCGCCTCAAGCTTGGCTTGGGTCTTACCCAATAATAATACCGTCGCCCCGCATTTGGCATAGGTTAAGGCGGCAACCTTGCCAATGCCGTCGCCTGCTCCCGTTACTAGGATAATTTTACCTTGCAGGCTATCCGCTTTTGGCGTGAAATTTAAAATCGCTTCGTGGTTAATTTGTGTACTTTGCATGTGTATTCCGTATTATTTTATCTTGATCTATAGCAATAAATTTAGGCAGCAACTCATCATGTATTTTTATATAAGGTCTAAGCCCACCCCGTTAGCAATGACAAGCTTAATTTATGATGCAATCCTAGCCGTTACACCAGTCTATTCAGTAGCACCGCCAAATCATCAGGTGTCGCCACCACAAAATCCGCGCCCCATTCGCTCGGATCTTCCTCAGGGACGATATAGCCAAATGCCGCCGCCACCGTCTGCATACCCGACGCGCGCCCTGCCTGTATGTCTCGGATGTGATCGCCCACATAGATGGCGTCTTTTGGCGTGATGCCAAGCTGATCACATGCCAGATACATCGGCTCAGGGTCGGGCTTGGTATTGGTTACATCATCAGGGCACACTAACACTGAACAGCGATCGGCAAGGTCTAATTTATCCAGCAGTTGCTCTGCCAGATATCGCGGCTTATTGGTGACAATACCCCAACGAACCCTAGCATCTTCAAAAGATTTTAACAGCTCGTCAAAACCATCGAACAGTCGGCTATCAACACAGATGTCCTGCTCGTATAGATCCAAGAATTCTTGACGATAACCAAGCAGCTTAGGATCGGTATCTGCCACCTCGCCCAACTCATCGCCAAACATCAGTCGCACCATCGCACGTGCACCTGCCGATACCTGCTCACGGATGGCCATGTCGCTTGGACAAGGATGGTTGTGCTTGGCGCACATGTCCTTGATGATGCGAATAAAATCAGGCGCTGTATCAATGAGCGTGCCATCTAGATCAAACAGAACCGCCTTTAATGCGCTCATTGTGCCACCTTGTCAGCTGCTGCCTTAGTGAACGACATCATGTAATTGACATCAACATTGCGATTCGACAACCAAAAATGCTTGGTAATCGGATTATAATGCAAGCCTGTCATGTCTTGGCGCTCAAAGCCTGCACGGATTGCCATCTGATCAAGCTCGGCAGGTGTGATGAACTTGTTATAATCATGCGTGCCTTTATCCACCAAGCGCAGTACATACTCTGCGCCCACGATGGCAAATAGGTATGACTTAGGATTACGGTTGATGGTCGAGGTTACGAACACTCCGCCTGGCTTTAATAATTTAAAACACGCTTCAATGATCGCCGACGGATCAGGAACGTGCTCTAGCATCTCCATGCACGTGACGACATCATAGGTCTCTGACTGCTCTTTTGCCAATTCTTCGATCGCCACACAGCGAAATGACAGGGTCTCGCTCATGCCCGTCTTATCAGCGTGAATGCCTGCTGCCTGTAGATTTTCATTGCCCAGATCCACACCAAGCACATTCGCACCACGCACCGCCATCGAATGCGATAAAATACCACCGCCGCAGCCGACATCTAGGATACTCTTACCCATCAAAGGTGAGCCATAGCGCTCATGCACACGGTCTTCGATCCAGTTTAGGCGCAATGGATTGATGTCATGCAGTGATTTAAATGCGCCATTTCTATCCCACCACTCATTCGCCAAGGTGGTAAATTTACCAATTTCATCGTAATCGACGTTCACATTTTGGGTGGTTGTTTGCATAATTTTTCGCTTATTTTGTCATCAAAAATTACTTGCTATCTTATCACTTTCACGCCAAATTTGCTATACAACCACGAACATAAGCAGCTGATTTTGATACAATGAACACCTTATATCGCTAAGTTTTGCGCAATTTTTAAGATTATGGATCGATTTACAAAGATTTGTGCAAAATCAAAACACTTTGCAAGGCAAGCTTAATAAATCTGTTACCATTTCTGCCAAAAAATAGGCTAAACTATGGCATATTTTTATTTAAACATTTAAATCATGGCTCGTTTTTGGTAGAATTAGCCAAATTTAGCATTCATTTTAATCAATAGTACGAAAAAGCAAGCACGACTCGCTGCTTGTTGATGTGTTTTATAAGGATTTCATCATGAAATACACCCTAACATTCACCGCCATAGCGGCTGCCATCGGTCTTGCCAGCAGCGCTTTTGCCGCTGATTTCGTAGAAGGTCGCGATTACCAAAAAGTTGCAAACCCAGAAAATATCGCAGGCGATGTGATTGTGGTGCGTGAATTCTTCTGGTATGGCTGCCCACATTGCTACGACATAGAGCCACACATGCAAAAATGGGCAAAAACCCGCGCCAAAGACGTGGCGTTTTTCCGCACGCCTGCGGCCATGAACCCTGTATGGGAAGTGCCTGCACGTGGCTTCTATGCTGCACAGCAGATGGGTCTTGAGGACAAAACCCACCAAGCTCTTTTTGATGCTGTTCACAAAGATGGCAAGCGTAACATCATCGCCAACCAAAACAACTTGGCTGATTGGTACGCATCGCAAGGCGCTGACAAAGCCAAATTCAACAGCTTCTATAACTCATTCTCAGTCAGCACCAAGATCGAACGCGCCAAGCAAGGTGCGGCTCGTTATCAGTTGACAGGTGTTCCTGCCATCGTGGTTCACGGCACTTATGTGGTGTCAGGCGATGGTGAGAAAGCCACGCAAGTTGTTGACTTCCTAGTTAATAAAGTCCGCGACGAAAAGAAATAAGCAAAGCAATAAGATTGCTACTTAAAAATCCGCACCACAGTGTGCGGATTTTTTTATCAAAGCACAAAGCAGCCCATGTAAGCGATTGCTTACAAACATTGACGATATTGGCTAATTGCTGCGACAGGGTTGATTTGGCATAATACACTCAAGCAGCAAGGATACTGCAAATGGAATCGCCAACATGGATGAATGCTGTCACTATGAATGAAACGCATGGATTAAGTGCTTGCACTTAAAGCAAGGAACACCAAAAAAGCCACATGAGCAATCATGTGGCTTTTGCTT
>NZ_JAAELD010000174.1 GCF_024227015.1 Moraxella sp. | reverse complement strand
TTACAAATCTTGTGGTTATTAGCCAACCCCTTATGGACTCACGGCATAGGCGAATCAGGATCTAAAACGATCACTGGCTGGTTATTGATGGGTGCAGCAGGTACCAAGCAGATCTAGTGGTTCGATACCAACCCCTTTACTGGTTTACTGCTGCACCCAAATTTTTATCGCATCATTGCACCTACCTTTCGCACACTCAAATATTTCTGTCTTTATACTGCTATCGTTTCATCATCGATAACAAAACTATCATGTTTGATTAGCTGGGTGCGGCAGATGCCAATCAAAGCTTGTGGTTGAGTACCAACCCCAATTCCGGTTCACTGCCGCACCCAAACTGACTAGCTGAATAACTTGTCCTCATCAAAGGCAACCTGATCGCGCATGATGTAATATGTCGCCCGCGATAGCTTGTTACTTAATGCCTTGATCGCAACAACAGGCTTCGTTTTCGCTTCTTTGCTCTGATAAAAGCTTTGCGCCTTCACACAATATCTTCTGCAAAATTGGGCCG
>NZ_JAAELD010000173.1 GCF_024227015.1 Moraxella sp. | reverse complement strand
ATTAGGCTTTGACGGTATAGTGGCTGATGATCAGCAAATTTGCTAATGATGATGTGGGCTAGTAGCTCAGCGGTGGCAATGCTTTTAACGATGATTTGAGCCTCGGTTTTGGCTTGCACCAGCTTTTCACGGTTACACGCAGCATTACGGCAGGTGTATTTAGGATAAACATGCCGCTCACGGTAAAACTGCTTTGGCTTAAAGCCGAGTTTGTCTTGTACGTCTTCGCCAATTTGTTTCATTTGACAGCCACAACCACAAGTGATTGATTCAGGCTCATGAATGATGGTTCGGACTTCTAGGTTATCAGGGATGACAATACGCCGCTCGCGTTTGGGTTTCGCTGGTTTGTTGTCATCTGAGTTTGTGTCGGTTTGCTTACTTTCACTTTGGGTGATAAGCATTTGGCTATCTGTCTTGACCGATTCGTTTGTCGATGCAGTATGGCTGTCGTTATCAAGCTCGGCTTGAGCATTGTCTTTAATTTGTTCAAGGGCAGATAGGTCTTCTAGAGCAGATTCTTTGCCCAAATGGTCTTGTTTGGGCGTTAATGCTTCGTTCTTTTGTCCAAATAGTTGGTGAATGAGCAGTTTTTGTTTTTCGATGAGATGTTCGATTTGAACCTGATAGGCTTTAAGCTGTTTTTCGTATTGTTGCTGCTGCTCTCGTAGACGCTGTTGATACGCATCTTGCTGCTGTTTTTGTTGTTGTTCAAGCAGGGCTATTTTAGCCAATAGTTCAGCGTAGCTAGGGTCGGTTAGGTCGGTTGGGCTGTGATCGGTCATGGCGCTATGTTGCCATAACCGTTATCGGTTGTCAGCTAACGGGCGGTGATAGTTGAGATTTAGCGGCTTTATGATAAAGGCAGGTCAGGTCAGCGGCGTGAGTAAGTCTTTGCCTAGGTTGTGCCAAGGCAAACCACTAATCAGGGCATTGAATTGTTCATGGCTGATGGTGAGTCCTGTGGTTGGGTTAGGTGCACTGTGAT
>NZ_JAAELD010000172.1 GCF_024227015.1 Moraxella sp. | reverse complement strand
CTGCAAAGGCACTGAAAGGACCCACCAAGCCAACAATGATGCAAACGATTAACCCAAGTTTTAAAATCTGTTTCATGCGACTTCCTCCCTGAAAGGTAAATTTAACTTTTGGATCTCCGCCCGATTGAATCGGAAGAATGAAATGATGTGTTGCTTTGGCACGCGCCGTCATCTGTACAGGGCCACCACACCTCCTTTCCCACTCTATGTGTTCCTAAACGTCACAACAGATGATACCGTGCGGATCAATTATTGGATCAATAATTATTGGTATGACCAATTGCTATTTTATTTGATTTGGCATGTCAAGCAAAAAATATTTGAAATCCATAAAATCGAGCCATATCTATGTTTAACAACTATTCTTATTGACCGCTAAAAAACAATGATGTAAAAGAATGTCTGTGACACATTGGTAGTACCAATAATCAAGTTGTATGGATAACATGTTAAAGCATAGGAGGTTCCATGATTAAGAACACCTTCATCGGCAAATTGCAGGGGCAGTTGGGTGCTGAGAATGTACTCACCGATCATGCGGATCTGGTTACTTATTCCTATGATGCCGCCGTTTTAGCGCCGGTCATTCCCATGGCGGTGGTGCGCCCCACCACGACGGCAGCACTTGGTCGAGCCGTGCGCATTTGCAACGAAAATCGGGTGCCGGTAACGGTCCGGGGGGCAGGAACCAATCTGAGCGGGGGCACCATTCCGACACCAAACGGTATCGTGGTGCTGACCAATGCATTGAATAAGATTATAGAGATCAATGAGGCGGATATGTATGCCGTGGTGCAGCCGGGCGTGGTGACAGCCAAACTGGCTGCAGCGGTTGAAGCCAAAGGCCTTTTTTACCCGCCGGACCCCGGCAGCATGGCGGTATCCACCATTGGGGGCAATGTGGCCGAAAATGCCGGTGGATTGCGCGGATTGAAATACGGGGTCACTTCCGATTATGTGAT
>NZ_JAAELD010000171.1 GCF_024227015.1 Moraxella sp. | reverse complement strand
GACATGGCGTACTGTCCTCCGATGTAATCGCCAAGACCTTATCTGAGAGTCTGGGCATGGATTTGGTGGATTTGGATAAATTTAACATCAAAGATCTGCCCTTGCGCCTACTGGATGATGCGCTCATCGCACGCCACGAGGTGCTACCTCTTGGTCAGCGCGATGGGCAAATTTTTATCGCCACCAGCGATCCGACACGCGTGCAAGCCATGAGCGAGCTTGGCTTTGCAACCAATGCGCACATCACGCCCGTTCTGGTCGATGAGAACAAACTCGTCCGCATCATGCAAAGCCTGCATCTAGGCGCGGTGCTAGAGCTTGGCGAGGACGATCATGAAGTGCCTGATAATGACGGCGAAGCAATGCTTGACGCACCGACCGTGAAATTCGTCCACAAGACATTAAGTGATGCCATCATCATGGGCGCATCAGACATTCATTTTGAGCCGTTCGATAAGCATTATCGGGTAAGATTTCGCATTGATGGCATCATGCAGACCGTCGCAAATCCCCCCAAGGCATCGGGCAACAAAATCAGTACCCGCCTAAAAGTCATGGCACGTCTCGACATTGCCGAACGACGAAAGCCGCAAGATGGGCGCATCAAATTCCCACTGCATGAAGGTAAATCGGTTGATTTTCGCGTCAGTACCACACCCACGCTCTTTGGCGAAAAGATCGTCTTAAGACTGCTAGACTCTACCCAAGCCCTGATTGGCATTGATACGCTTGGTATGAATGATGCCCAAAAACAGCTTTTCCTTGATGCGCTAAGCCGCCCTCAAGGCATGATCGTCATCACAGGTCCGACAGGTTCTGGCAAGACGATCTCACTGTACACCGCGCTTGGCATCCTAAATCGACCCGAGATTAACATCCAAACGGTCGAAGACCCTGTGGAGATTCATCTAGATGGCATCAATCAGGTCAATATCAATCCAAAAATTGGGCTTGACTTTGCCGATGTGCTAAGGGCTTTTTTACGTCAAGATCCCGACGTCATCATGGTGGGCGAGATTCGCGACGTACAGACGGCAGAGATTGCCATTAAGGCCGCTCAGACGGGGCACTTGGTGCTGTCCACCTTGCACACCAATTCCGCCATCGACACCATTATCCGCCTAAAGAACATGGGCGTGGCGACCTTTAATATCACAAGCTCCCTAAGTCTCATCATCGCCCAAAGACTCGTCCGTCGCCTGTGCAATGACTGCAAGCAGCCTCTAGACATCCCTACCCAAAGCCTGCTCGAGCTTGGCTTTAGCCCAGATCAAATCGGCACAGCCAAGCTATATAAGCCCGTCGGCTGCCATCAATGCAAAGACGGCTATAAAGGACGCATAGGCATCTATGAGATGCTGCCCATCACACCAAAGCTTGCCACACTCATCATGAGCGACGCACCGACTCAGGCGCTTAGCGAATTTGCCAAAGAACACGGCATGATGACCCTTAGACAATCTGCCATGCATCAGGTCATCAGCGGCATCACAAGCCTACAAGAGATGGAGCGTCTCACAGGTGCCTAAATCC
The DNA here is from genome assembly GCF_024227015.1 of Moraxella sp. Classification (GTDB taxonomy): domain Bacteria; phylum Pseudomonadota; class Gammaproteobacteria; order Pseudomonadales; family Moraxellaceae; genus Moraxella. The sequence goes on along the minus strand of NZ_JAAELD010000171.1, from coordinate 3,284 downwards.
ATCAAAACAGCCAAGCTACGTCAAATAAATAAACCCAAAGACAAAACCTTTAGCTATAAAGGCATCTCCGCACAGGGCAAAAAAGTAACGGGTGAAATTAACGCCGCCACCCTGCAACTCGCCCGATTAAAACTACAAAAAGAAGGCATTACGCGCCCAAGCCTTCGCCAAAAAAAGCAGTTTTTACCAAATTTTACCAACAAAATAAAATCGCTAGAAATCACCCTGTTCTTCCGTCAGCTTGCCACCATGCTATCGGCAGGTATCCCGCTCATCCAAGCACTTGACATCACCAACCAAAACAGCAAAAACCCTGCATTTAGCACCACCATCAACCAAATAAAAACAGACATCGAGTCAGGCTCTAATTTCGCCAATGCGCTTGGCAAGCATAAAGCATTTAGCCGATTATCCATCGCTTTGGTGCAGGCAGGCGAACAGTCGGGCGCGCTAGACACCATGCTAGATCGCATCGCAAGCCACCAAGAAAGCCTTGAGATCCTAAAAAACAAACTCAAAAAAGCCTTGCAATATCCTGCGCTTGTTAGCATTGTCGCCATCGCTGTAACGGTGATTTTATTGGTAAAAGTCGTGCCTATTTTTGCCAAGACATTTAGCGAGATGGGTGAGGACTTGCCACTGCCGACTCGATTTATCATGGCGTTATCTGATGGGCTGGTGGCTAATTTTTGGTGGATTGTGATAAGCGTGCTTACCATCGGCTTTGGTCTTACTTGGTACAACAAAAAAACAGGTAAGGTCAAACTTTGGCTTGATAACATCGCCCTAAAACTGCCTTTGATTGCTCCATTAATAAAAAAAACGGTCTTGGTACGATTCTCAAGGACGCTTGCCACGACTTTTGAGGCGGGCATTCCGCTATTAGCCGCTCTGGATTTATCCGCCAAAGCCACCAACCATCATGCATTCATCAAGGAGCTAAACAGCATCAGCACCAAGGTAAATAGCGGTCAAAGACTCAGCCAAGCCATGAGACAAAGCACGCTATTTCTGCCGATGACTGTGCAGATGATCGACGTGGGTGAAGAATCCGGCAAGCTCACCGAGATGCTAAATAAAGTCGCAGATTATTATGACAATGAAGTCAGCGAACAGATCGACGGCTTGACCAGCCTGATCGAACCCATCATCATCGTGATACTTGGCATCATCGTGGGCGGAGTTGTGATTGCGATGTATTTGCCAATTTTTCAAATCGGGGCGAGTGTATCATGATTGACGTGTTAAACATTCTCACACAAAACCATGCGCTATTTTTGATAATGACAGGTATATTAGGGCTCATCGTTGGTAGCTTTATCAATGTCGTGATTCATCGCATGCCTAATACCATGCTGAGCGAATGGCGACACGAGATCAGCGAATTCATCGCAGCAGATGAACAGCTTAACGATGCCACCAAGAACGACATCCAGAGGTACTACCAACCCAACCCTTCACCTAATTCATCTGCACTACGATCACACTGTCCGCATTGCACATCTGTCATCGCTTGGCAGCATAACATTCCCGTGGTTAGCTACCTGCTTCTAGGTGGTCGCTGCGCATCCTGCCAAGCAAAGATATCTCCAAGCTATCCCGTCACGGAGCTCTTAACGGCGGTGTTATCAATACTCATCGTTCATCATTTTGGTGTGAGCATTCAGGCGGGGCTGGCGCTGATCTTTTTGTGGTATTTGATTGCTTTATCAGGGATTGATTATCACACCAAGCTACTGCCCGATCGCCTACTTGTGCCGCTTGGCATGGTCGGTCTGATCGCCAACACTCAACATGTCTTTACCACGCCAAGTCTTGCCATCTGGGGGCTAGTGATGGGCTTTGTAGTGTTTTGGGGAATTAATGTGTTGTTCAAAATCGTCATGGGCAAGGACGGCATGGGGCTTGGTGATGCTAAGCTGCTTGGCGTGCTTGGCGCATGGCTCGGGATGTTCTACTTGCCGATGATTGTCTTTATCGCTGCACTGCTTGGTGTAATCGCAGGCATCATTAATAAATATCGACAAGATGAAGAAGCCTTTGCCTTTGGACCTTATTTGGCGATGGGTGGTTTGTTTTCACTGTTATATGGTGAAAAGATATGGTCGTGGTATGGCATGTTGGCACTGAGCTAATACGCTGGCTGGCTTGATTGACTTATCATATTAAACATTGGAGGATATATGAGTGGATTAATCATCGGATTGACGGGCGGGATTGGCAGCGGCAAGAGCGCAGTAAGCGACTGGTTCGCCATGCAGGGTATAGACGTGGTCGATGCCGATGTCATCGCTCATGCCATCACCGCTAAGGGCAATCCGGTACTAGACGAGCTAAAGGAGGCTTTTGGCGACTGGGTGATAGATAGCGATGGCAACTACAATCGCGCCGCCATGCGCGATCACATCCTTAAGCACCCTGCCGCCATCACTGCCCTAAACGCCATCACGCATCCGCACATTCAAGCACGAATCAAAGACGCTCTGGAAAAGAGCACGGCTGCCTATTGTGTCTTATCGGTGCCGCTTTTGGTCGAAGGCATGGCAAAATCCCCAAACTTAGCCGAGCTGTGCGATAGGATTCTGGTCGTGGATGTTCCTGAGTCTATCCAAATACACCGCGCGACCAAGCGCGACCAAATCAAGCTGTCTCACCATCAAGACCCCACCGCCTACGTCAAGACCATCATCGCCAAGCAAGCCACACGCCAACAACGGCTGGCAGTGGCTGATGATGTGGTGGTGAATGGTGGCACGCTAGATGAGCTGTATGTACAGCTTGAGCGGCTGCATGAGAGTTATTTGGCGATGGTAAAGTGCTAAAACGACGAATTCGGCTCTTTTAAGAATTCTAATTCTTCAGTCGTGCTTACCCTGCCCAATATCTCATTACGATGCGGATAGCGACCGAAGCGCTCGATGATGTCCTTATGTCGATGTTCAAAGTCAAGTGTGACAGCGTCACCTATCTGCTCAAAAATCTCCACCGCTCGCTCATGTATGCTCAGACTCTCTGAGTGCATGAACGGCATGGCAGTAAATATCCGAAAATCCACCGGCAACTCGTTAAAGCCTGTCAAAGCCACCGCCTCTTGAGCCAAAATAAGCGCCACATCATCGGCGGCGAATGCCTTTGGCGTGTCGCGATAGACATTACGACTAAACTGATCTAGGATAATAATCTCTGCCAATCTACCATAGTGATCGGTACGCCAGCCCCAGAGCTCGCCTGCTCTCGCCTGATCGATCAAATCTTCGAACTGCTCGGCGATTTTATGGTCAAAT
>NZ_JAAELD010000170.1 GCF_024227015.1 Moraxella sp. | reverse complement strand
CATCGCAGGAATCAACGCCATCATCGCAGACAGTGATGATGAAGCCGAACTGCTCTCCACGACAAGCCTACAGTTTTTCTTGAATGTGGTAACAGGTGATCGCTCCGGCATGAAGCCGCCTGTCGCGGACATTGAGCGTCATGTACCGCCTCACATCCTAAATATGGCAAAAAGCATGATGGCGTGCAGTATCATTGGCTCGCCTGCCACCGCCAAAGAACAAATCGAAGAGCTGCAATCACGCATTCAAGCGGATGAGCTGATGGCAGTCAGCTACATTCATGACAAAGCCAAACAAAAATACTCATACGAGCTGTTCGCTGACGTTGTGCGTTCGCTATAGCATGTAAGCTAAAACTTACAGCATTTTAAGAAGTTGGCGTATTTTCATCCTTGCTAGAACTTGGCATAATACACCCAAGCAGCAAGGAATACGGCAAATGGATGCGCCAACATGGATGAATGCTGTGGTTTATGGATAGAAGTTAAGGACGATGCAACAAGTAGTTAAGTAGTAACAATCCTCCCACCTAAAAAGACCGCATTGATTGCGGTCTTTTTATGTTAAGACTGACAGCCCTACCTTAATGGATTAAAAAAAAGACTTGGCGCACACCAAATCTTTTTATAAATCGCTCGATTATTTAATTGACCAATATTTGGCTTGCCAATTGCCCAAGGCGTCGTTGGTTGAATAGCCTGTCACATAAGGCTTGACCACGCGAGCATTCACTTGATAATACACCCAAACGTTCGGCACGTCTTTATCCAAGATCGCCTCTAGCTGGTGGTACACCTTAGCACGCTCAGCATCATCTGACTTGGTCAAAGACGTCTTTAATAGGTTGTCGTATTCTTGGCTAGAATAATCGCCATAGTTACCCGAACCTTCTGTGCGCATGACATTCAAGAAAGCCGCTGGATCGTCATAATCACCACACCAAGCCGCACGCGCCATCTGATGCTCATGATTGCGGCGACTGGCAAGATATGCTTTCCATTCTTGATTGACAAGGGTAATTTTGGCAAATCCTAACGCCTCTTGCCATAACGACTGCGCTGCAACGGCGACTTTTTTATGGTTCTCGCTGGTGTTGTATAGCAGGTCGAATTTTAGCGGATTTTGCTCATTATAGCCTGCTTCATTTAACAGGCGCTTGGCTTCTGCGATGCGCGCTTCTTTATCAAGTTTTTGCCACTCTGGGGTATAATTTGGGTTATTCGACACCACCATTGGGGTCATCTGATAAGAAGGTGTCTCACCACGGGCAGCGACTTTCTCCGCGATGGTCTCACGGTCTAACGCCAAGGTCATGGCACGACGAACGCGAACATCATTAAATGGCGGCTTATTCACGTTCATCTCATAATAATACGAACAGAACGATGGCGATGTCTTGACTTCATCGCCCTTAACAGATGCCAGAATGTCGCTTGGCACATCGGTATAAGTCACGTCAATCTCACCCGCCTGATAACGTGCATAATCTGTAGGACCGCTGTCGATCGGTAGCAGTACCAAGTTCTCAATGGCGACATTATTCGCATCATAATAATGAGGGTTTTTGACGAAATTCATTCTCTCGCCCACGCGCCAGCTTTTGATGATGTACGGGCCATTAACCACGATGTTCTCAGGTTTTGCCCAGGCATCGCCAAGCTCTTCTACAACTTTTTGGGGAACAGGACGCATCGCAGTATAAGCAAGCATCTGCGGCAAATATGGTACCGCCTCAGACAGTGTGATTTGTAAGGTCTTGTCATCCAGTGCTTTGACACCCAGCTCTGCAGGTTTACGCTTGCCCTCGATGATGTCGCCAGCATTCAAGAACTTGGCATCTGCCACGAAGTTGGCGAAGTTGGCAGCGGTCTCCGGATTCACCATTCGCTGAAAGCTGTAAACAAAGTCTTGGGCGGTTACGGCATCACCATTTGACCATTTGGCATCACGCAGCTTGAAGGTCCACGTGATATTATCACTACTCTCCCAGCTCTCAGCTATGCCTGCGATGAGCTTGCCATCAGCATCGGTTGTCGTGAGCCCCACGAACTGCTGGCGCGCCACGCCTGACTCTGGCACACCGCCTGTCTTATGCGGATCTAAGGAGCTGATCTCAGCGCCATTGTTGATGGTGAGCGTGGTTTTGTCTGTTTTGGTGGTGGCATCCGTAGTGTTTGATTTGTCGCCACAACCTGTGAGTGCTAACATCACGCCTAGTGCCAATGCGGTGGTGCTGTGCTTGGGAAAATTCATAAGAACCTCGAAATTTGATTAAGCTTTGGGGTATTTTAACACTGTCATAAATCAGACATAGAGGTTTCTTTATTCTTATTTGGAATAATATTTTTATATAGATGTAAGTTTGTCGACAATGTCTTACAAACATTTGAGAAGTTGGCGTATTTTCATCCCGGCTAGAACTTGGCATAATACACCCAAGCAGCAAGGATAGGGTAATGGATAGCCCACATGGATGAATGCTGTGATTGCTTAATCTTAAGCAATGTATGGACACAAGCAACTAGGATAGTAAAGGAGCTAAAATAAATAAAGCCGCAGAGCAATCTGTGGCTTTATTTGTTATTGGTGTACGCTTGGCTTGATGGCGACATACACGCCGCTAAAATGCCCAACCTCCTTGTGATCACAATACAGTCGGCACACCACATTCACACGCGTCCGCCCAAATCTCTCGAAGGCTTCTCGGACACTTTGACAATCCATGTCATCAAGCTGTGCCACCACTTCCACATCGCTTGGCGCAGGCGCAAGATATCGCATTTGGCTGCTTTTGATGACGATGTTTCCATCCACCTTTGGCACATTCTCATGCGTGATCGCCCAACCTGCCAAAGTCGCTGCTAATGACAAGCTACCGCCGAACATCGTCCGGTGATGATTGGTGTTGCCTTGATATGGCAGCAGTAGACGTACACACGATGAATCATGCTCAAGAACACGAATACCAAGAGAGCTCGCAGCGGCAATACGGTCTAAAAAATACGATAATGGCTTCATAATCAGTCTTATATTGATGGTTATTGATATTGTAGCACAACCCATCGGGAACGTTGTAAGCATATGCTTACACCACTTTACGACATTAGCGTCTTTTCGCAGCGGGTGAGTTTTGGCATAATACACCCATCAGCAAGGAATACGGCGAATGGATATGCCAACATGGATGAACGCTGATATTATGGATAGAACTTAAGGATAGCGCAAGTAGCAACCCCCATACGATAAAGCCCTAACTGATGTTAGGGCTTTATCGTATGTACTTATTCTCTCATCTCTCCATAGATGCCCAGACTCTCGCCAAATGCCTGAACCTTCTCACTGTCTAGCTGTACCAACATCATGACATTATCAGAGTATTCTGCCGATAATATCTCGCCACTCGCCTGCCCCACCAGATAGCGTATTTGGGCCTCGCTGGCGAAGTCTGCGATTACTTTCACCACAGATTTTGGGATAAATTCCACCAAATCCATCTTATCCACGACCATCTGCGTGGCTGTCGCATAGGCGCGCGTCAGACCGCCCGCCCCAAGCTTAATCCCGCCAAAATAACGCACCACAACCACCAACGCATTGCCGATGCCCTTATGCTGTAAGACATTTAGAATCGGTCTGCCTGCGGTGCCGTTGGGTTCGCCATCATCATCAAAGCCTGCGTGCGTGGTATTATGCGGATCGCCAATGATGTAGGCTGTGCAATGATGGCGCGCGTCCGGGTAGCGTGATTTTAATTGTTCCACGTGAAACATCACATCTTCTTTGGTATTGATCGGATAGGCAAAAGCAAGAAATTCACTCTTTTTGATTTCATAAGCCGCATCGCATGGCGCGGCTAGGGTGTGGTAGCTCATGTGAAATTTTTTCATATAATAAGCCAAATATGATACACTAAACGCCATGATTTTTAAATGAAGACAACGCATGAGATTAGATAAATTCCTAAGCAAAGCCACCGAGCTGTCTCGTAAAGACGCCAAAAAAGTCCTACATGCAGGCGAAATCACCGTCAATGATGAAGTCATCAAAGACGGTAGCGTACACATTGGTGCCGATGATGAAGTACTGTGGGCGGGAGAGCCTTTGAGCGTGGCGGAGGGCAATCGCTACATTCTACTATATAAGCCTGATGGCTTTGAATGCACTCTAAAAGCCAAAGAATACCCCATCGTCACCGATCTCATCGCTGTGCCAGAGATTAGCAGCCTTCGCATCGCAGGACGATTGGACGTGGATACCACGGGCGCGCTGCTATTATCCGATGATGGTGCATGGCTACATCGCGTGACCAGCCCCAAGCGCCATCAACCCAAACGCTACGAGATCACTTTAGCTGACCCGATGAACGCAGACGAGCAAGCGCACGCAATCAAGCAAGTCGCCAACGGAATATTATTGGAAGGTGACACCGAAAAGACACGCCCTGCCGAGCTGTCATTCATCGATGAGACCCATGCTGTGCTGATCCTAACCGAAGGTAAATACCATCAGGTCAAGCGCATGATGGGCTATTTTGGCAATAAAGTCATAGAGCTCCACCGAGCCAGTATTGGCAGCATTACGCTTGATGGGCTTGAGATGGGTGAGAGCCGATTCTTGACAGCTGGTGAAATCGAACAATTTTAAGATTGTTATAATTAAATTCTAAAGAACCAAAAATATGAGAACTTTACTAAAATCTTTGAGCCTAGCCGTTATTTTGTCTTTAGGCACTTTGGGCACAGCACATGCTAGCATTAACGAACAGCAGATTCGCGCCACCCTTAACGGCGCCGGTCTTAGCGTTCCTGTTGAGAGTATAGAGCCTAGCCCGATCAACTCTTTGTTGCTGCTTAGTCTTGGACAGGGTCAAGAGCCCCTACTCATCACACATGATCTAAACTATGTCATCCAAGGTAACATCGAGCCCAACCCAAGCCCAAAAGCAGCCATGGGCAATCACCCCAAGGCCAAAGCCGGCACGCCCATCACGAGTGCTCATAAGACTGATCTACTCGCCAATATGACCGTTCTAAAAAACATCGATCGACAAGCTGCCTTCTATCACACGAATGTCGATGGCTTGCTGTGGGGCGTCTCTGCCAACGGAACATCATTTTTGGTGAGCAGCGACGGACGTTATTTCATCAATGGAGAGATTTCGGTCATCGAAGATGGTCTATTTGCAGGTCTAGATACCGACTTTGAATACGCCAAGAATCGCCACGCCCTAAGCCAGCTCGATCAAGACACCTTAACCATCTATCCCGCCAAGGGTACCGAGCGCGCTGTGGTCTATATTGCCACCGACATCAACTGTCCGTATTGCAAGATTTTCCATAGTAAAATCAATGAGTTCAATAATAAAGGCATCACCATTAAGGCGATCGGCTACCCTGTCTATGATGAATCGCCAGAACCGATGCGACAAATCTGGTGCGAAAGCGACAACGCCAAACGCGCCTCTCTACTCTCTGCAGCCATGCGCGGCATCCGCAGCAAAGCAACCTGCCAAGGCGATGAGAATAACCTTGCCCACAATCAACTTGCCGCACAGTCTTTGGCGATATTTGCCACGCCTGCCATCTTCAATGATCAAGGCGAGCTGTTCCAAGGCGATTTTAATGGCGATGAATTTTTAGAATTTCTAAATATTCAATAGAAAAAATGGACGGTAACTCAATTAAGATTTACCGTCCATTCATGTTTGTCATTAAGGCAGGATGACATTATCAATCTTCCACTGTGTCAGTCCATACCGAGACAGTCGAACATCGACATCCTTACCCTTTACGTTTGTCTTTACAGAAAAGCAGTTGATGCCACAATATCCAAGCTGATGATTTTTATCATTATTCTGATCGACATCTATCGCTTGACTTGGCTTACTATCAGCCAATGACTGCCACGCACCACCCAATACAGCCAAATCAGCAATGCTGGCATCGGTCGCCTGTATCTCGCCTTTGCTTAGGCGGATGGCATTATCATATGTAATGACATTGTCAATACTATCATTAATCATGGTCTTAGCTAGATTGTTAAGTTTTTCTTGATTAATTCCTAGAAATTCAAGCTCTTTTGGCACTTCTTGGGCAAGGTTATCCGCCTTGGTATAGAGCTGCGTTTTTAGATTGCTGCGTAGAGCATCAAAATCTACCGCCTGCACGATGGGTAGATAATCACCTTTCTCATAAGCCTGATTAAGCTGATACAGTCGATAATACGGTGACACGCCCGCGATGACCAAGACAATAATGAGCAGAAAAAGGCTTATTTTTAGGGCAGCTTTCATAAACAAATCCAAAATGACAATGAATGCATTATTTTGCCATAAATTGGTGAAAGTTTTAGAAAAATTTGCGATTTTTCGGTGCTTTTAACTTGATAAATAAGGCAAAACCACCATAAAAGGCAAAACTATTTTGACACTGTGGAATTAACATGAGCAGAGATTTTTATACCGTTTTGGGTGTGGACAAGTCGGCTGACGAAAAAGAAATCAAAAAAGCCTACCGCCGCTTGGCGATGAAGTACCACCCTGACAAAAACCCAGACGACCCAAGCGCTGAAGAGAAATTCAAAGAAGCGACGATGGCTTATGAAGTACTCTCCGACGCCCAAAAACGTGCCAGCTATGATCGCATGGGACATGATGCTTTTGAACAAGGCATGAACAATGGCGGATTCGGCGGTGCTGGTGGCTTCCATGGCGACTTTGGCGATATCTTTGGTGACATCTTTGGTCAGGCATTCGGTGGTAGTGCTGGCGGTGGTTTTGGCGACTTCTTCGGTGGCTCTCGCTCGTCACGCGCTCGTGCTAGCAAGGGCGCTGACCTACTTTATCGCCTAAGCCTAACCTTAGAAGAAGCCGTCAAAGGCTGCAAAAAAGAGATTCAATTTAGCTCATCAGTCAGCTGCAGCACCTGTAACGGCAAAGGCGCAAAGTCAGACGCTGACATCACAACCTGTAGCACCTGTCATGGACAAGGTCAGGTTCGCATGCAGCAAGGCTTCTTTGTCATGCAGCAGACTTGCCCAGACTGTCACGGCACCGGTAAGACCATTAAGAACCCTTGCCCAGATTGTCACGGCGAAGGTAAACAACAAAAATCTCAAACCCTTGAAGTCTCCATCCCTGCCGGTGTGGACGATGGTGACCGCGTCCGTCTATCAGGCAAAGGCGAAGCGGGTGATGCAGGCATGCCAAACGGCGACCTGTACGTAGAGATTCATGTCAAGCCGCACGAGATCTTCACGCGTAACGGCGCCGATCTACACATGGATGTTCCTGTGGATATCGCCACCGCCGCCATTGGCGATGAAGTGGAAGTGCCTACCTTGGATGGTCGCCTTAAAATCAAAGTCTCTGAAGGCACTCAAAATGGCAAACTACTGCGTGTGCGTGGCAAGGGCGTGACCACAGTTCGTGGCGGCATGCAAGGTGATCTTATCTGCCGCATCATCGTCGAGACGCCGACCAACCTAACCCACGAACAAAAAGAGCTGCTGCGTCAATTCCAAGCTAGCCTTGGCAAGGACAATCAAGCCTCTGCCAAGAAAAAAGGCTTTTTTGACAAAATCAAAGACGACGTAAAAGATCTGTTTGATTAATCAAGCACACCCAAAAAGCACGGTAACTCATTGCCGTGCTTTTTGCATTTTCATTTGTGAAATTTTTGGGTATAATCAAAGTGAACTCACAAACTTTTAATTGTTAATAAGGGGTCATCATGAGCAACATCAACATTGGTATCATGGGCGCATCGGGTCGCATGGGTAGAATGCTATTACAAGCCACGTTGGATAATCCACAGACTACCCTAAAGGGCGCGTTCGTGCGCAGTGTCTCAAGCCTTATCGGTGTGGATGCAGGCGAATTTATCGGCACTGATAAAAATGGCATCGCATTATCGACGTTGGATGTCACAGAATTGGGTGCGCTGATTGATTTTAGTCTGCCAGAAGCGCTTGATGAAGTGCTGGCGCAATGCGTCATCAATAAAGTTGCCCTTGTGATGGGTGTAACAGGCTTATCAGAAGCTCAAGAAGCCAAGCTAAAAGAAGCCAGCCAATTTATCCCAATCGTCTATGCGGGCAACTTCTCTACCGGCGTTAATTTAAGCCTAAATCTTCTTGCCACCACCGCCAAGGTACTTGGCATGGATGCGGATGTCGAGATCATTGAACATCATCACAAGCACAAGATCGATGCGCCATCGGGTACCGCACTTATGATGGCAAAATCTGTCGCCGATGCCCGCAATCAAAGCCTAAAAACAGCACTTGTACACGGACGACAAGGCGCATCCAAGCGCACCGCGGGCGAAATCGGCATGCACGCGATTCGTGGTGGCGAGATCGTGGGCGAGCATACGGTTGAATTTATCATGAATGGCGAGATCATCGAGATCACCCATAAGGCGATGAGTCGCATGACCTTCGCAGCTGGTGCAGTCCGTGCTGCCGTATGGGCAAGCGGTCAGCCTGCTGGCCTATACGACATGCAGGATGTGCTGGGTCTTAAGGCTTAAATTAAACGAATAAAAAAGCGTTCTCCAAGAACGCTTTTTTATGATTCCAATTAATTCTTACCCGATAATTCAATCACCCAAACCTCCGACTGCGAACCCAACCTAAAAGGAATACCCCAAAAGCCATAGCCTGACGATACGATGACGTGCGTATTGTTGATTTCTTCATGTCCGTAGCTGACTCGATTGAGTATTTTTACGATGAAGTTTGCAGGGAAAATCTGACCATTATGCGTGTGTCCCGACACCTGCACATCGATGGGCAGTTGCACATTCTCATCGATCTGACTTGGGCGATGATCCAATAGAATGAGAGGGTATTCTTGAGCCTTTTGAGGCAGTTCTGCTAACAGCTGCTCGGTTGTTTTTCTGTCTGTTTTATGATCATCAAAGCGACCAATCAGGGACAACAGCACACCTCCTGCATTGATGACAGCCACCTGATCATCCAATAATACCGCACCTGTGGCACGTACTGCTTCGGCAATGGCGCGACGAGATGACACATCGTACAGGTCGTGATTGCCAAGACTTGCCACCACGCCGCTACTGGTAGCAGAGACTACAGAATCAAAGGCGGGGCGCATATTCTGCGCTTCATACACATGGGTATCATCATCCATGATATCTCCCGGCATCAAAAGTAGCTCAACGCGTTCTTGTTTTAGAATGTTCGCCAACTGCTCAAGCTGATTCGCCCCGAACATTCTTCCTAGATGTAGGTCGGACGCCAATGCCAGGCGCACAGGATGAGCCATAGGCCTATCAATTTGTATTGATAAATGTCGCACCGTCGGCGTATAGGCATTATAAAGCGACATGCCAATCAACCCAATAAAGCCGCACAGCGCAGCCGCCCGAATACCCATATCATAAACTTGCGCATTTGCAAGACTTAGCTTCTGGCAAAACACGTTAATCACACAAATCACGGCAATGGTCAACACACCAAGCCACAGTACCGACAAATACCCCAGCGCAATGCGAAATTGTCCAAGAAATAACGTCGCCAAAAATAGATTACTCACCACCAAGGTAGCAATCACTACCCACGTTCGCATATTAGGCAGCCAAGGCTGTATCAACCAAAATATCCCACGCCCCACCGCAAAGGCACAAAGTTGAAATAAAGCAACTGTGATTAGCATAAATACAATGCGCATCAGCCTTCCCTAAAAAATCTTAGGGCTTGATTCGCCACAAAGTCCAAATCAAACATACGCGTGGCATAATCATAGCCCACAAAGCCGATGTGCCCGCCATAGGCTGTATCGAGCAATCTCACATCCTCTGACACATCGCCCGCCTCTGCCGTCACACCCAAAAATGGATCATCTTTGGCGGTAATAATTAAGGTAGGCTTATTAATTGACCTAAGATAAGGCAATGCTGATGCTTGGCGGTAGTAGTCATTCTTAGAATGAAATCCATGCCTTGGTGCGGTGAATAAATTATCAAAATCACCCATTCGCTTGGCGGCTTTTAATGCGATGATTTCTGCATCAGTCAAGCGGTTCTCTAGGGCTTTTTTGATGATCGGATTTAATAAATACGGGGTGTAAATTTTTTTACCGAGCAATCGCTCCATGGCGATGGATGCACTTGCCAGATCCACCGGCGCAGAGACCACGACCGCACGTTGGCAGATGGCATCTTGACCATATTCTCCCATGTATTTGGCCAATGCATTGCCGCCCAGCGACACACCAACGGCATAGATTGTTTGATATTCTTTGTTTAGATTTGTTAAATAATGATGCACTTCCGCCGTGTCGCCTGCATTATAAAATACCTTGCCAGAGACCGCCACGCCACCACAGGATCGAAAATGCGCCACCACAAAATGAAATCCCGCTGCCTGCACATTTTTGGCAAGTGTTTTGGCGTAGTGGCTTTGGCTTGACCCTTCCATGCCGTGAAATAAAACCACGATCGGCGTGGTCAATCGACCATCTTCGCCGCGCTTATCATCCATCGGCAGAAAGTCAAAAGCCACATCACTCTCATCAAGAGAGTCTTTTAGTAGCTTACGTTCATAAGTTGGCGTAAATTTCACCAGATAACGTGGCAAAATTGTCTGTAAATGTGGGTTTTTTAGCCATAGCGGCGGTAAAAATTGCTTTTCTTTCATGGCGCTCTCTCGCATTTTTATTCGTTATTTTTTATCTTAATCACAAACCAAACCGGCTCACCTTTAATCATGAGCTTAATTTTTGCGCCATCGCTCAGCCCCGACGGCAAGCTTGCACGCACCGTCTGCCCATGATAATTAAAATAAATATCGCCGCCTTGGCTGGCAATTTTGGCATCAATGGCAATGATTGGCATCTGATTGGCAGCCATTTTGGATAGCTGATTGATTTTCATCAGCAAGGTTTTGGCGTTTTTTAGGAGCTGGCTGTCGTTCTTTTGTAGTTGTGTTTGAGCAAAATTAGACAGGGCTTGCGCATGACGCTCAAATTTTCTAAGTCCCGTCATGATGGTCTGCGATGACCTGATGCGAGTCACAGCCTTGGCAGTCACCTGTCCCATCGCACTAAAATGCACGGCATGAAGCACGTCATATTTGGCGCGTTTTTGGGTGTCTTTTAAGGTGGCATAAGCCTCATTAATCAGTAGAATCTGGGCAGGATCGCCCTGTCTGTCAGGATGATGGATGAGCGCAAGCCTACGGTAGGCACGCTTAATCTCGGGCAGACTTGCCGACTTAGAGACACCAAGCACCCGATAATAATCAACCAAATCAGGGTGTCTTGACATCAGATCTCCAAAGACACTTCTAGATTTTCTAACTCATCCATCGCCATGAGTAACGACTCTTCAACTTCTGCCAGCTGTTTTTGGGCGTCGGTTTGCTCAGCTAACAACGCCAACAGCTTATCTTTATTCGCATCGTCATACAGACTTTGATCTGACAATTGCGCCTCGATATTTGCCAAATTTTCGCTATGTTTTTCTAGCTGCTTTTCTAGCTTCTCAATCTGTTTGCGAAGCGGTGCGGTCTTATTACGGTTTTGAGCGGCAAGCTTGCGTTTCTCTTCCTTTGACAGCTCTTTGGTATCGTTAGGAGGCTTACTCTCAGAGACAGCGTTGCTACGCGCTTGTCTTTCAAGACGGGCTTGTTTTAGATGCTCGGCATAGTCTGCCATGTCGCCTGTAAATTCATCAGCGCGACCATTTGCCACCAAGATCAAGCTATCACACACCGATGTAATCAATCCACGATCATGCGATACCAAAATCAGCGCACCCTCAAAGTTCTGCAAGGCGAGCATCAGCGCATTTCGCATTTGTAAATCAAGATGGTTCGTCGGCTCATCAAGCACCAACACATTAGGGCGCTGCCACACGATGAGCGCCAAGGTCAATCGTGCGCGCTCACCACCTGAGAACAGGCGGCATTCCGTGTCAATCTTATCACCACGAAAATCAAAACTCCCCAAAAATGCGCGCAAATCTGCATCCGAAGTCGCACCTGCCAAACGCCTTAACATGACCATAGGCGTGGCGTTATCGTCTAATGAATCCATCTGATGCTGATTGAAATAGCCAAGCTTTAAGGTTTCGGATACTTTATGCTTGCCGTCTATGAGCGGCAATTCACCCACCAAAGCCTTAATCAGGGTTGATTTGCCCGCACCATTCGCCCCGAGAATACCAAGCCGAACATCAGGGGTAATCTGCAGATTAACCTTGGTAATCAGCGCTTTATCATCATAGCCAATCGATGCATTCTCAAGACTGATCAATGGGCTTGCCATATGGCTGGGCGGATAAAATTGGAAGCTAAATGCGCTGTCCGCCATCACAGGCGCAAGCTCAGTCATGCTCGATAGTTGCTTAATACGGCTCTGAGCCTGTTTCGCCTTGGTCGCTTTCGCGCGAAAACGGCGAATATAATCTTCTAAATGCGCACGGGTTGCTTGCTGTTTTTCAAAGGCTTGCTGCTGCTGTGCCAGCCGTTCGCTGCGCGTGCGGACAAATTGACTGTAATTACCCGTATATAATGTAATCTTACTATGCTCAATGTGCAAAATATGCCCACAAACCACATCCAAAAATTCCTGATCGTGACTGATCAGCATTATAAGTCCATCGAATTTCGACAGCCATTCTTCAAGCCACAAAATTGCATCCAAATCCAAGTGGTTGGGCGGCTGATCCAACAGCAACACATCAGCCCTGTGCATGGGTGTACGAGCTAGGATAGGCCTCATTCGCCAGCCACCAGAGAATGTCGCTAACGCACGCTTAT
>NZ_JAAELD010000169.1 GCF_024227015.1 Moraxella sp. | reverse complement strand
GGCGATGATGTTGCACCTTTGGCATTAGTCGCTGATGCTAAGGTGGGTAGCGTACTAGATGGTTTGCCAGAGATTTTATCACCCTTTATTGCTGAAGCCAAAAAACCTTTGGTGTCCATGTTCCCCGATGTGGACGATGACATCAAAGAGATTTTTATTGAAGAAGCAGGTGAAGTACTAGAAGACATTATTCCCAAATTTGCTACTTGGCAGCAGTCAGGTGCAAGCGATTTGTTGGTGGATGTGCGACGCGGTTTTCATACGCTAAAAGGCTCTGGGCGTATGGTCGGAGCGATGGAGCTTGGCGAGCTGGCTTGGTCGGTTGAAAACATGATGAACCGCGTGCTAGATAACAGCGTGTTCTTTGATGATGGCATGAGACGCTTGGTGTCTGATGTGATGGCAGGCTTTGGTGATTTGGTGGAGCTGTTTGCTAATGACAGCAAAACTTATCCTGAGCAAATGACCCTATGGACGGCAGTCGCCCATGCATACAGTAAGGGTTTGGGTAGTGACTTTGATTATCGTTATTTACAAGGTGATACAAAGCCACAGTCTTTAGAACAAGATGAGTCCAATCCGTCCGCCCAAACCAGTGTTATCCAAGTAGCTGGTAGTGATGAAGCAGAGGTTGATGGTATGCAAGCACAACACGGCGTGCAGCAGTCTCGTATGTCGGATGCTTTGAGTTCTATCCAGCAGGTTGGCGAAATCATGCAAAACGCCCCTGTCTTGACCGCTCATGACGAAGAAGAAGCGATGCTTTGTCATATCTTTATTGAAGAAGGGCGTGAGCTGCTCGATCAAGTTAGGGAGTTTTTGTTAAACCACGAATACAGCCAAAGTGTGCCTGTCAATGATGAAATCGTGCGTGCGTTTCATACCTTGCGTAGTGCATCAGGTCTGCCACCCCTTGCCGATGTGGGTGATGTCGGCGCAACCATTGAAAAAGTGCTACAAGACTTACAACAGCATGAACTGCCTATGGGTCAAACGCATTTACAAGCACTAGATAATGCAGTAGAGCTGATCGAAGCACGTCTTAATGCTTATGAAAACCCCACACCGGTGGATGGGGAGTGGCATTTTGATGAAGATAAGCAGGTGCTACAGACGCTGCTACTTAACCCTGAACACGAAGAATATCCAAGTGTCGGTGAGCTGATTACAGGTTTAGATGATCTGCTTGATGCTGATTTGACGGTGGAAGATGCCTTTGCCAAGGGTACAGGTGAGATTTTGGCATACAGTCAAAGACAGCTTGAACTTATTGATGTATTATCTGAGCGGACGGTATCACGTTTGGCGTTTGGACGAGTGCTTAGTGCGCTGCGTTCGGCGTATCGTTTGCTTGATGAATATCCTGACTGCGCCGAAGATGATGAGTTTGTGCAGGCGCTTGTTTCTGGTCATCAGGAGCTTTTGGGTCTGTTTGACTCATTAGCAGGTAGTATGTCACTGCATATTGATGAGGCAACCATTGTTCGTTTAGATGACAGTGTGGTCAAGC
>NZ_JAAELD010000168.1 GCF_024227015.1 Moraxella sp. | reverse complement strand
TCCCCTTCGTGTTCCCCTTCATGCGCCTCTTCATGCCCATGCCCACCAGCACGATTTTCCACATTGGCTGACCAATGAGAAAAACCAATTTGCCAACTATGACTCACACCAATATCGCCGCCTAGATTGGCAAACAGGCTATAAGCTCCAACACCATCATGCGCCCCTCCGCCTGCGGGAAAGGCATCGCCGCGAAATAACTCAGCACCCGCTTGGATAAATAAATCCGTGGGGGCAATCCAATTAACTTGTATGCCATCATCTCTTAATTGATTACCAAACAAGCCTCGGTAAATCAACGGTGCATCTGCAAAATCCCAGGCATGTTCATGGTGCTCATTGAGATAGCCCACCGCCGACAGAAAACGCCCAGCTTTGACTGTGAAACCGTTGCCTAAAGCTAAAGTTTCAAAATAAGCCTCTTCTAATTCGACTTTTGTTTCTCCATCGTGATCGTGCAAAGCAACGGTTAATTTACCGTAGAATTTATCATCAATATTAGCACTCATAGCCAATTCGCTATGTCCCAAGGATAAACCAGACTTGCCAAGGCCAGCTTCGCCCCCTAATTGAAAACCGGGGATTTTGTAATTTGCCGCATTTGAAAAATGGGCATATCGACCATCTAAAATCAGGCTAATTGCAGGGTTAAAGGCGTTAGCTGAACTGCTTTGTCCTGACGGCACCACATCATACGCTGCTGCGCGGGTGGATTGAGCGGCATCCTCTGCGTCTTCCAGACGCTTTTCGAGTGCTTGGATGCGCTGCTCGTATTCTTGTTTCATTGTTTCAAGTTGCTCACGCACAGTGGTTAAATCGTCTTCGGCAATACTCATCACTGGAGAGGATGAGATGGCTAAAGCGATAGCAACTGCTAATTGGTTATTCATAGTATCTCCTTCAAAGCGTTACAGACGAAAGTATTCCTGGAATTTTTTATAAATCCCATACAAAAAGTCAGTTTTAATTGTCCAGGAATGTGCATGAACCTATCCCACTATTCGTTTTTGAGCTTAGAAATCCGATTTTT
>NZ_JAAELD010000167.1 GCF_024227015.1 Moraxella sp. | reverse complement strand
GATGGTACATGCCGTCGAGTGATGCGCTCAGATGCTGAGAAGCGGATTGCTGCCGGTGAGAATGCGAGTGTTCGTTTTCGTATGCCGGATAAAAAAATTGTAGTGAGTGATCTTATTCGTGGTGACGTTGAGTTTGATAAAGGTGTTATTGGTGATTTTATTATTGTTCGTCCTGATGGTAGCGCCACGTTCCACCTGGCCGTGTGTGTTGACGATGGTTTGATGAAGATTACGCACGTTGTTCGTGGTGAGGATCATTTTTCTAATACGCCAAAACATATTGCTATATTTGAAGCGTGTGATTTCGAAGTGCCAACTTTTGCTCATATGCCCTTAACGATGGGGCCAGGTGGTGAACCGCTCAGTAAACGTCTTGGAGCAATGAGTCTTGGCGAGTATAAGAAAATGGGGTATTTGCCACACGCATTAGCAAATTACATGGCGTTGTTGGGCTGGTCGCCAGGGAATGATGAAGAGCTTTTTTCGTTTGATGATTTGCAAGAGAAATTCACATTAGAGCGTGTTTCAAAGTCAT
>NZ_JAAELD010000166.1 GCF_024227015.1 Moraxella sp. | reverse complement strand
ATCGCATAGATGACTTAGAATTTTTTTAGGAGCAACTCCAATCAAACTTGTAACCAACTTCACATCGCATAGATGATTTAAATACAACAAAGAACCATCGCTTACTCCAATACTTACCAATATCAAATCCAAGTTGTTTGGTAACATGCAAAATTATAACAATTTATCTTGATACAAATTTTATAAAAGTTACAAAAGTTTTAGAATTTACTCGTGGATTGTAACAGTTGTTGAGTATGGCGATGTTGTGTGGTATATTCTAAAAACAACCAAATTCCATACCTACAGGGATGACACATTCCAAGATGGAATAATTAATTTAATCAGCCACCTTATTGAGGAAGCCATGAAACATAAATTCGCAACAACCTTAGCTCTTATTACAGCCGCCACACTAACCTTAGGCGCATGCAGCAGCAAAACCGCCACCACTGAAGATGTGAAAGCTCGCCAAGACATCATGCAAGACTGGCGTGCATCTAGCGACATCATGAAAGGCATGCTAGAAAAACCTGACACTTTCGATGCAGCCACTTTCAAAGAGCAAGCCGATCTAATCGCTAATAGCACCAGCGACGCATGGACTCACTTTGGTAATGAAGCTAATAAAGGCGGTTCTCAAGATACCGTCTGGACAGACGCTGAAGACTTTAAAGCTCAAGCCGAACAATTCAATGTGGCAGCTTCAGAATTATCTGCTGCTGCAGCATCAGCAACGTCAGTAGAGGATGTACAAGCAGCCTTTGGCAAAGTGGGCGAAAGCTGCGGTTCATGCCATAAAGCTTATAAGCAAAAATAATACATCAAGATTAAGCTATAATACAAAAACGCACCTAAATCAGGTGCGTTTTTAATTCATACAATTACAAAACCGGCCATCAATCAGCCAAATTTTCTTAACATATCCAGTACATCAAAACGCAGCATCTCAATACTTGGCATCTTCTCGGCATGGAACCGAATGATGGGAATGCCTGCACTGGCAAGCGCTTTGTCTTTTTTGGCGTCTTGCTTTTGGCGTGCTGCACTCTCATGAGTCCAGTCATCAAGCTCAATGGCGGCCAGCACCGTCTGCATATTTTGATCAATCAAGACAAAATCCACACTCTGTCGACATACGCGGTTAAACCAAAATTGACGATCTCGCCCCGCTTCTTCGCTCGGCTCAATGATACGCGACAACTGAACTTGGCTAAAAACCGTATATTCTGGCAAGGCAAGCTGTAATTTCTTAAAAAATTGAACCTCGCTATCAGTCATGATTGGCATCGGCTCAAATGGCCAAATCGCAAGCTCATCCCCTTTTATGGCTTTTTCTTTGGGCTTTTTTTGCCAAAAGATCACCAAAAGCACGATCACAGCCACTATCGCAATTAAAATCTCACTCATTAATCATCCAAAACACAATAAAATCAAACACTTAAATAAATAAAGATGCGGATTGTACCGCACCTTTATTTATTTGGCAATCATGTTTTGGATGTTGTGGTATAAAAATCACTGCTCCATCTTTTTAACCCATGCACCATTGGAATCCACACGAGAATCTTGAGCCATTTTTTGTCTTAGGCTGTTCGCCTCGTCATAAGATTTGGCGGAACCGATCAGTACGCGTGTGCCGCGGCTGGTTTGGCTAGTGCTGACCGAATAGCCAGCAGCGCGGTATTTCTTGACGATCTCATCCACTTTTTCTTTATCTGGTGATAGCGCCACTTGAACGCTGTATGTTGCGCCTGTGGATTTTTTGGTGTCATTAGATTTATTGTCACTCTTGTCTTGAGTTTTGTTGTCAGTTTTTGGTTGCTCTTTTTTTTCTTGTTTGGTATTCGCTTGTTTTTTATTTTCACGTGCGGCAGCATCGCGCTCTAGACGTGCGACTTGAGATTGTGATGGGATCTTAATGGTGCGACCCAATACTAAGGCATCATTACGCCCCATATTATTCGCCTCAGCCAATGCTGATACAGGCACGCCATATTGGCGCGACAGACGAACCAAGCTATCGCCCGATGCCACTTTATGCTCGCCTGCTTTAGTAGGCGCTTTAGTCTCAGGCTT
>NZ_JAAELD010000165.1 GCF_024227015.1 Moraxella sp. | reverse complement strand
GTGACCTCTCCCACAGTAAGGCTTATTCCGTCGATACCAATAAAACCTTTATGTAATACATATTTCATTAAATCTTCATGTGGCATACGGAACCAGATTTGACGGTTATTTTCGGAAGCAATAATTTTCGAGACTTCCGCCGTACAAATAATATGCCCGGACATGAGATGCCCGCCGATTTCATCATCAAAACGTGCAGCGCGCTCCAAATTCATCTGCGAGCCTGGTTGTAAATCACCGAGATTAGTCAGTCGCAGCGTTTCTTTCACCAGATCAAAACTGACAAAATGACCGTTCACGCCGGTGACGGTCAGACAACAACCGTTATGTGACACAGAAGCGCCAAGCTCAAGGTCCTTAAGCATGTTCGCAGGCATTTGCACAACATGGGTACGAAAATTAGGTTTTTCATCGATGGACACCAACGTTCCTGTGCCCTGAACAATACCGGTAAACATAGCCTATGCCTCATTAATTTTTACGCAGTGAATCCTCTGCATACATTGCGTTTCTGTCTGCCAGTTTGCCGCAGATTTAATAGAAAGCCAAATCAATGAGGGCAAAAGAGCCGCCACTGGAAGCAGGACACCATGCAATTCACCGTTCACCGCTTTGATTGCTTAAAAAACCTGGCAATGTACAATATTTGCAGTATTTACAGCTATTTTAGCGTCACGCCTGCGTGACGCTTTTTTATTCAAAATAATTAAAGGGGTAGGCGTGCAGAAGTATCTTACAGAAGCGCGTGTGTTATTAGCTCTCGCGATCCCCGTCATACTGGCGCAAGTTGCGCAAACCTCAATGGGCGTGGTGGATACTATTATGGCTGGCGGCGTCAGTGCGACCGACATGGCCGCCGTCGCTGTCGGAACCTCGATTTGGTTACCCGCC
>NZ_JAAELD010000164.1 GCF_024227015.1 Moraxella sp. | reverse complement strand
TGCAAAAAATTAATAAACAGGGTTCTCAATCACGCTAAAGAAATACTCGTTCGGGCGATCTTGAATGGCGATGACACCGCGTAGGGTTGCGCCTTTTAATTTTGATAGGCGAGTCTTTTGCTCAGCGCTTAGAGGTGTACTGATAGGGCGTGAGTGATAGGTCTTGCCATCAGCAGTCTTAACCACTAGCACTTGATGGGTTTTGCCATCGGCATTTCTGGTGAGTTCTTGAGTGCTGGTGATGTTTGTGATTGCAACTGGCGTGTTGATCTTGGCAAGTTCGCGTTTAAGCCCTTGAGTTAATTGGTCTTTTAGACTTGCTTCATCAGCCTTGCTAAATCCGGTGATTTGAACGTTGTTTTCGTTGATTTGGCTGGCAGGTGTGGTGCTTGCGCAGGCGGTTAGTAGTGCGATGCCTGATAGGGCGGTGATAAATCCGATTGTTCTCATGTTTTTCTCCGATTGGATGGTTGATTTTGAGTTGTAATAAATTGTACGTCAAAATTTCAAGTGATGTGTCGCGTTGTCGTTAAGTTTTGTAACGCTTATTCGGGAGCTTTTGGCGATACCTTACAAATTTAGTATGAATTTAACCGAAGAAATTTGTTATAATAATGAGTTTAATAAATTTAGCCAATAATGAGCCAAACAATGACAAGCCAAAAACAAGCCGAACTTCTATGCCCTGCTGGCACCTTTAAAAATATGCAATACGCCTTTGCCTATGGGGCGGATGCGGTCTATGCAGGGCAAGCCCGTTATTCTTTGCGGGTGCGGAATAATGATTTTGATGAAGAAAACCTTGCCAAGGGCATTGCCTACGCCCATTCGCTTGGCAAAAAGTTTTATGTGGTTGTTAATATCCAAGCCCACAACGCCAAATTAAAGACCTTTATTGAAGACATTCGCCCTGTCATTGAGATGAAGCCTGACGCTCTCATCATGTCGGACGCTGGCATGATTATGATGATACGAGAGCATTTTCCGCACCAAGACATTCATCTGTCGGTGCAGGCCAATGCCGTAAACTGGGCAACGGTGAAGTTTTGGAAACAAATGGGCGTAACAAGGGTGATTGTGAGCCGTGAATTATCCCTAAAAGAGATTAACGAGATTATTAAAGAAGTCCCTGATATGGAGATTGAAGTCTTTGTGCATGGGGCGCTCTGTATGGCATATTCGGGGCGGTGTCTGCTGTCAGGCTATATCAACAAACGTGATGCCAATCAAGGCACTTGCACCAATGCCTGCCGTTGGTCGTACAACACTTACAAGGCGGTGGAGAATGAAACAGGCGACATCGTCCCTGCCAGCCCAGAAGTGTTTGTCCCCAGTCAAGGCGAGATTAGCAATGTCAATCTAAATGGCGATGTCGTCATGGGCGATGATTATGTAGAAAAACCGTCCGATGAAGTCGTGCTGATTGAAGAAGAAGGTCGCAAAGGCGAGCTGATGGCGATGTATGAAGACGAACACGGCACCTATATCATGAATTCTAAGGACTTGCGTGCGGTGGAGCTTGTGCCTGACCTTGTGAACATGGGCGTGCATTCATTAAAGATTGAAGGGCGTACCAAGTCGCATTATTATGTCGCCCGCACTGCTCAGGTCTATCGCCGTGCCATTGATGATGCGTTGGCGGGCAAGCCCTTTGATACGGGGCTTATCACCGCCCTTGACGGACTTGCCAACCGTGGCTATACCGAAGGCTTTCTACGTCGTCATGTGCATTCGGATTATCAAAACTACGAGTACGGCTCATCAAAAACCGACAATCAGCAGTTTGTGGCGGAAGTGTCAGACGTGGCGGATGACTTTTTGACCTTAGAGATAAAAAACAAACTCATGGTGGGCGATGATGTGGAGATTATGACACCAAAAGGCAATTTGACTTATCGGCTCACCGAAATGTGGGACAAAAAAGGTAATGCCATAGACGGAGCGTTGGGGTCGGGGTGGATTGCCAAAATCAAAAATCCGTTTAGCGACATTTCTCATGATGACCTAAAATTCGCCCTTGTTATGAAAAGTGTGAGTGAAGCGATTTATACTTGATAACTAAATTGTGAGAGGGTTTTATTATGTCCAATACAAATACTCCAATGTCAGGAAGTGAACTAACAAAAGTATTGATATTTCTAGGACTATCACTTATTTTGTGTTTTTCATTTCTTGGTATTCCTGCATTTTTGGTAATTCTATTTGGCTTGTTCGCAATGAAGAGAAGTCAAGATTTTTCAGCTATGGAAATATCCTTTAAAATTATTTCAGGCTATTTAAAAATATTGCTTTTTGTTGCTATTGTTGTTTCTATTATCGCACTTACAGATGATAATTACTTGCAATGTTATGATAACAGACTTGATTGCTATGATGGCTACCTAGATTTTTTCACAGATATTGAAATAATTTTATTTCTTGGAGTGTGTATTGTTTCTCCTACGATAGTATATTTTTTGTATAAAACTGCCCTAAAATATCTATTTATTAATCCTTTGAGGAATCATAGAGATTGGGTTGAAATTAACGGCATTTTCTCAAACAAAAATAATGATGATGGAGAGTTTGATGTAATTAAAACTGACAAACTAAAACCATACTCTGTTGCTGATGAGTTGCAAAAATGGGCAAAACTTCGTGATGATGGTCATATAACCAATGAAGACTTTGAGAAAATCAAACAAAAAATACTTAATTAATTGCGATTAAATATGCAACAAAAAATCTCCCACTACCAAGCCCTATACCGTGAATGGCTTGCTCTACAAGCCGACAATGACAAACTTATGGCAAACCTGCACCACCAAAATGCCATTACGGACGAACTGTCCACCTTTTATTTTAATCATCACGGGCAATCCGACTGGCAACGCTATTATGAAGCCTTAGAAAATGGGGCAGACGTGGATTTGACCACAGACGGCGAATACAGCGTGATGAGCCAAGATACACTGTGGGATATGTTTTGTGATGAACGGGCATTTTATGAACAGCTTGTCAAGTTTGCTCAAAGCCGACTTCACGACTTAAATAACAAATAACAACTTAAAAACCAATGGCACTAAAAATCACCACCGACTGTATCAACTGCGACATCTGCGAGCCTGAATGCCCAAACGATGCGATAAGCTACGACCAAAAAGGGCAAAAAACCTACGTCATCAATCCCGACCTATGCACCGAGTGCGTGGGCTTTTATGATGAGCCGACCTGTGATAAGGTGTGCCCGATTGATTGCATTATCAAGGACGACAGCCGACCCGAGACACCTGACGACCTGATGGCAAAATATAAGCGAATCTGGAAAAAATAATCGATCAAAAAAACACCCCAAGCTGAGACTTGGGGTGTTTTGTATGAGTAGGCTAGAATTTAAAATTCGCACTTAGGCTAAAATTACGTCCCATTTGTGGCACAAAGGGCAAAAATGAGTTATGGATATACACTTTCTCATCAAGCACGTTATTGGCTCGCAAGGATAGGGTGTAGTCTAGGTTGCCCCAGTGGTTATGATAGTCCAAGCCGAGATTGAGCATATCATAGCTGGCGGTCGCACTTTCTAGCTTAGATATGCGATTTTGCCCAAAGACGTGCATATATTCTGCATCTGCCGACCAGTTGGCTGACAAATCCCCTTGCCAACGCAACCCCAAACGGGCAGGTGGCAATCTGGGTGTTGGCATGTTTGGTTGGGCAATGATTGGCTCATAGCTATAATTAAAATCATCGGCAAAATAATTATAATCACATCTTTGCATATTCTCTTCTGTATCTTCAGGTTTTGTCGTGGTGTAAGCTCCATCGCAATAATAAGCCTTGGCGTAAGCATTAGGCAAATCTTTTAACTTGCCACGCACCAAATCGCCAAACAAGCTAATGGCATGGTTGTCCATGTGATAAGTTACCATGCCTTCTAGCCCATAAAAATCTGCTTTGGCTTGATTATGTCGTCTCATGAACAAATTGCCTTCACGGTAGATGTTTTCGTTATAAATGTAATTTTTAAAACGGCTGTGATAGGCACTAACCGCATAGCTCCATTTATCCCCAAAAAAAGAAATACCCAAATCCAAGTTATCAGATTTCTCTTTATCCAGTCCGATATTACCAAATTCAAATGAATGAGTCGCCAGATGTTTGCCATGATAATAAAGCTCCATGGGTGTAGGCAGACGTTCATTATGTGAATAAGTGGCAGACAGGCGGTAATCGGGTTTAAAATCCCACGTGGTACCAATACTGTATGAAGTGGCTTTTTCTTTATAAGTCGTTAAATCTGGCTCTTCATAATTTGGTGCAGGCGAGCATCCACTGCTAAATCCCCAATCCCAACATTCTGGTTTTGGACGATAGCGGTCTAATTTGTCTTCACTATAATCAATCGGAATGCTTTGTTTTTCAAAACGTGTCCCAAATTCAAATGCCCATTTGTCATTAGCCTGCCATCTCTCCAACCCAAAAATACTGACTTGCTTATTGGTATTGGCAATGAGTGGGTATCTTTGCCCTTCTTCTCTTTCATGGGGCAGATGAGCAAAGCTCTCTTGCTTTTGCCACTGCACACCCCACAGTCCCGATACATCTTTGACAGGTGTGTGATGAAATTCAACTCGGACATTTTTGCCTTGATTGCCAAAATAACCTGGTTTGTTATTAATGGTTTGTAGTCTGCCTGTGTATTTATCGAGCCTCTCAACTTCATGGTCATTTTCTTCGTGATAATAGTCTGATGATGTAAAAGACAATGCGATTTTATCTAACCCCTTAAATGGCTTCTCCCACTGCGCCCTAACATCGATACGCTCAGACTCCATGTCAATCCAAGGCCCAGGGTGCGTGTGATCGTGTTCATAGCCCAAAGGGTGCTCATGACTCTGTCCTGGGTCATGAGCATGAGCTGTACCGCAGTGAAAATGGGCAGATGAACTAAAATCCATATTCTGTATTAGATGGGGGTAGGCTTTTAGATAATAGCGCGAGATGCTAGCTTCTGGAGTGAGTACATGTGCAATACAGTTATCATAGGCGTGATTATGCCCTGGTATGCCATACTTATCCTGACGGCGACTGTATGACATACCAATATGCCCCCTATCGCCAATATAGGACACGCCCACCGTGCCAACGGTGGATTTATTATGGCTGTCAGGCAGGTAGTCTAGCATGACATCAGACTGAAATCCTGGGACTTTATAATCATCGGCACGGCGGGTCAGTCCTTCGACTCGCACTGCCACGTTTTGCCCCACGCCCATATTAAGACTGGCGGTGGCAACCCTCTCGTTACTGCCTGTGTTATAGCGTAATAACGTCTCGCCTTCGATATTCTCTTTGATGTTGCCCTGTGGCATACGGCTAGGAATCCGCTCATCAATGACATTCACCACACCTGCCTGCGATGCTGTGCCATACAGAAGCGTGCCTGCCCCACGCACCAGCTCCACACGGCTCGCCAATAGGGTATCGGCGGCGACCACATGGTCAGGCGATAGAGCAGACATATCAATAACATCTGTGCCATTTTGTAAAATCTTCACTCGCACCCCGTCCTGCCCACGAATGATGGGCTTACTCGCCCCACCGCCAAAGGGATTAGAGTGAATACCCAGCTCGCCTGCCAAGGCATTACCCAGCGTTGCCGAGCGCTGCTGTAGGGTTTCGCGTCTGATGATCATGTCGCTGGGTTTTTTGAGGATGGGGGCGGTTTGCATGCCGCTATTGACGACGACATTTAGGGTGTCTAGAGTAACTTCTGGCTCTGTAGCAGTGTCATCTGCATGAGCTGATAGGCTGATCAAGGCGATGCTAAGTGCAAGCACAGTAGGGCGAGAGTAGAAATTGACCATAGTAAAAACATCCAATACAACAAAAAGTAATAGTATAACAGATATGTTATAT
This sequence comes from Moraxella sp., assembly GCF_024227015.1. Lineage (GTDB taxonomy): Bacteria > Pseudomonadota > Gammaproteobacteria > Pseudomonadales > Moraxellaceae > Moraxella. Next base: position 237 of record NZ_JAAELD010000164.1, on the reverse strand, counting down.
AATAACAATATTATAACATAATGAGTTAATAGCGTTACTTTTGGTGATTCGATGTATGTGCATATAATTATTATTCGTATATTGAAATAATAACAATTTTTATTTGCAAAACGTTTTTTATTTGGTATAATTCTTAACACTTTCTTACAAAAGCTCTAGATTTTTGCAGTTAGCATACAAAAGTCTAGCCTAACCCAACACTTCAACAACCTAAGGTGATGTATGAAACACACACTA
>NZ_JAAELD010000163.1 GCF_024227015.1 Moraxella sp. | reverse complement strand
TCTAAATTATATCGAAAAATATAATATGAATTTGCAAAAATATGACTATTTTGTTAAGGTTTTCTTGCTTATTTTTAACTTTTTGCGATGAGTATTGGATAATTTTAATACAGATTTTTGCGCAATGAATATACAAGGAGAAAAATAATGAGTGAAAAAGAGCCTAGACTGCCCAAGCAGCAAGACAGGGCGCGGGCAGATAGACAGATGATGGCGGATGGATTGGATATTCAGCGGTTTTTGGTTTTTCCAAAGGTAAGCCGCCCTGTATTTATTGTATCGATGCTATTGATTGTCTTATTTATTGTATTCGGTACGCTGTTTACTGAGCTTGCTGGGCAGATATTTGGTGATTTGCAGGCATTTATTACCGAGCGCTTTGGGTTCATGTTTATTATTTTGATGAACGCGGCGCTCGTTTTTTGTGCGTATGTGGCGCTTAGTCGATATGGTGACATTCGCCTTGGCCAGCAGACCGAGATGCCTGAGTATAGCTTCGGCTCGTGGATTGGCATGCTGTTCTCGGCGGGTATCGGTATTGGACTTCTGTACTGGGGTACGGCTGAGCCTTTGTATCATTTCGTGCAGCCGCCGACCGCAGAGCCTAGCACGATTGAGAGCGCCAAAGAAGCGATGCAGGTGTCATTCTTGCATTGGGGGCTGCATGCGTGGGCGGTGTATGCGGTGGTTGCGCTATCGCTTGCGTATTTTCATTATCGCCGTGGTCTGCCATTGTCAATACGCTCTGTGCTCTTTCCAATCATCGGTAAGAACATCTATGGCAAATGGGGTCATGCGGTGGACATCTTGGCGGTGTTTGGTACGATGTTTGGTGTGGTGACGTCGCTGGGTCTTGGGGTGATGCAGCTTGAGACAGGGCTTGGGCTGTTATTCGGTATTGAGCCAAGTTTGGTGTTTAAGATTGCGTTGATTGCAGCGATCACGGCTTGTGCTGCGTTCTCTGTGATGGCGGGTCTGGATAAAGGCGTAAAGCGTCTCAGTGACATCACCATCATCGGCACGATCATCATGCTTATCTTTATGATGATCGCAGGACCGACGCAGTTTATTTTGGACAGTTTTGTTGAGAATATCGGTAACTATGCTGGCAATCTCATCACGCTTGGGCTTTGGAATGAAGCTTTCCTAGACACCAATTGGCAGGCATCATGGACGATCTTTTATTGGGCTTGGTGGGTGAGTTGGTCACCATTTGTGGGGATTTTTATCGCTCGCATCAGTCGTGGCCGTACGATTCGTGAGTTTGTCTTTGGGGTGCTGTTTGTGCCGATGCTGCTATTGTTCTTATGGTTTACGACCTTTGGCGGCGTGGCGATCAGCATGGAGCTCTCAGGTGACTACGGCCTATCAACAGCGGTGCTGGCTGATACAGGCAGCGCGATTTTTAAATTCATTGAATACTATCCATTCACCCAAGGTCTGGTGGTGGTGATATTGATGATGATCGTTCTGTGGTTCGTTACCAGTGCTGACAGTGCAAGCTTGGTCGTTGATATGTTGACGGCAGGCGGTAATACCAACCCGCCAAAGATTCAGCGATTATTCTGGGTGACTTCTGAAGGTATCATCGCGGCGATTTTGTTGGCGGCAGGGGGTTTATCTGCCCTACAAGCAGCTGCGATCGTTGCAGGTTTGCCGTTTGCTTTGGTGATTTTTGTGATGATGTATTGTCTGATTCGCGGGCTTGGTCGTGACCGATTGACCTTGTATCGTAACACACAATGGTACATCACCGAGGAGTCAGCCGAGCATAATAGTGCCAATGAAATGGTGGATGAGCATCTATTGCCAACCCATCCGCCTTCAAAAGTAGATAATGACTGAACTGATAAAATGCCCACCTAAGTGTGGGTATTTTTTATGGTGAAAATTGATGAGTGATTGCTGGTTTTGTGTTATTCTTTGGGTTTGTGATTATGACTTAATAAATAAGGAAATCGTGTGATTAAGGCGCATAAAATAAATATCTTCATGGTGTTTGCGGTTATTTTCTTGGCGATGAGTCTGTATTTTTTGACTCGAGTGTGGCTCATGATGTTCGGCGCGATATTGGTGGCGGTTCTGCTGCTTGGTCTGTCGGATTATCTTAAACGCGCCCCAAAGATAGGTAAATTCATGCGCAAACTTCCTCATGCCTTGTCGGTGGGGTTGGTGGCGCTGATGCTCTTATTGGCCGTAGCAGGATTCTTGGCGATGTTCGGCTCAGATCTGGTGAATCAGTTTGAGGATCTTAAAAACATGACCCCCAAAGCCATGCAGAGCATCAACAATTACCTTAAAGGTTATCCTGTCATTTATGATTGGGTTGCCCAAAGCAAGTGGATGCAAGAGTTCATCGCTGATCCAGCAGCATTCTTATCACAGTACACTGGCGATGTGCTGGGCGTTGTGCCCGTGATGGTGTCAGGTTTATTTGGCGGAATTGGCACGTTTTTGATTATTTTGGTGGTGGGGCTGTTCTTAGCGCTAACACCAGATGTCTATACCAAGAGCTTCGTGACGTTGGTGCCAAAACAGCACCGAGATAAGGCAAGATACCTTCTAAAAAGCAGCTATCAAGCACTGCGCCGCTGGCTTATTGGTCAGTTTGCGGTGATGGCTTTTGTGGGTGTGGCGACGGTGATTGCGCTGTGGCTGATGGGCATTCCGTTTGCGTTGGCGCTTGGGGTAATTGCCTTTGTGCTTGATTTTGTGCCGGTGCTTGGACCATGGTTGTCCGCGGTGCCGATTCTACTTGTGACGCTGATTGTCGCGCCTGATATGCTGCTTTGGGCGCTTTTGATGATCGTCGTGGTGCAGCAACTTGAGAGTTATGTCGTCGCACCTGCGGTGCAGCAGCGACTGATTGATTTGCCGCCTGTGGCACTGCTGCTGTCGCAGATCATCATGGGGTCGCTGACTGGTATTCTTGGGGTGGCGTTGGCGATGCCATTGATGGTTGCGCTGATCGTCTGGGTGCAGATTCTATATGTTAAATTTACCCTAAAAGACTACAGCATTAAAATCATGGGACAAAACGAAGAAGATCTCAAGCACGATCCTTATTACACACCTAAGGAGGATCAGCAGTTGTCATCATTAAAGGATGACTGATTAGGTGAACGTTGAGTAGGGCGGTTATTGGATGCTAAAACAGCTCAGAAGAATTTAGCCTAATTACCAACCAATAATAAAAACGCAAGCGAATGTCTTGCGTTTTTTATTTAATGTATTCGGTATTAGCTAATCAAAGTCCTGCCCATTTTTCTTTGTCTTTGAACATGCATTCATCAAACACCACGCACGCACCGCATTTGGGGCTGCGCGCCATGCAGGTATAGCGACCATGCAGGATGAGATAGTGGTGGGCATCGACTAGGAATTGGGTGGGGATGCGGCTCATTAGTGCTTTTTCGACCGCTAGGACGGTTTTGCCAGTGGCAAGTCCTGTGCGGTTGCCCACTCGAAAAATATGCGTATCCACTGCCATCACAGGCTCACCAAAGGCGGTATTTAGCACGACATTGGCCGTCTTACGACCGACGCCCGCTAAGGCTTCAAGCTCTGCTCTGGTGCGTGGCACTTGCCCATCATGCTTATCTAGTAGGTCCTGACAGGTCTTGATGACATTGACCGCCTTGGAGTTATAAAGCCCGATTGAGTTGATGTAGCTTTTTAGTCCATCGACGCCCAGATCTAAGATTGCCTTGGGTGTGTTGGCTACCTTGAACAGCTTATCGGTGGCGATGTTTACGCTCTTATCGGTGGCTTGGGCGGACAACATGACCGCGATGAGCAGCTCAAAATCCGATGAATAATTCAGCTCAGTCACGGGCTCTTTAATGTGTTCCGACAGTTTTTCAAAAAAAGCTTCGCGTTTCGGCGCTGACATCGGACGAGATGGTGGTGTGTCAGCGGTCTTGGCAGTGGCGAGCTTACTGGTTTTGGGTTTTTTGGCGGTCTTGGTGTTTTGGATTTTAATGATGGAATCTGTAGAAGTCATGGCTGTTTGGCGGTCGAATAAGTCGAATAATAAAAACAATAAATGGCTAGACAATCAAAAGACGATATTATAGCATGAAATCTTAATACGAATTAAGGCGGTGCTAACATGATTTATCTGCATCATGCGCCACTGACGCGCATTCTAAGCTCAGTCCCTAGACGCTTGTCTTTAGATGACAGAAAGGCCATCAGAAGCTATCGACATGAGTTATTAAGTCAATTTTGCAAGCTTAATGACGCGCCTGTGCCTGCATATGGCAGGGATGAATTGGGTAAGCCAAACTGTATTAATGTCCCAAATCTGTCATTCAACCACAGTCAATGTCCCTCCGATTATGCGCTGGCTTATAGTCTTGATGTGCTGAACGTCGGTGTGGACATTGAGCATACTAGTAGGGTGTTGAACTTTGAGCCGCTGGCCAGACGTTTTTATCATCCTGATGAGATGGCAAGATGGCAACACAGTGGAGACATCGCGGAGTGGTTTCGTATTTGGACGATTAAGGAAGCCGTGCTCAAGGCGTGTGGGCTTGGTATGCGTATGACGCTGAGCGAATTAAACGCGCAATTCATCAATGATCATCAGGGCGTGGTCAGCCATGAGCGAATCGGTGCGTATCGTTTCGAGTGTGTGCAGGTCGATGGCGCAATGATTACGATGGCATACCCAAGCGAATATGGCACGCAGGATTGGCAATGGGCTTAAAAGTTTGCTATTTTTAATATTTATAAAAAATTATTATAATAAAAATAACCAATGTGTTTTATGGGCAAACATTGCTAAAATAATGCGTTTTTATTAATTTAGATGTGCGTTATGAACAAAAATACACTAATCATCGGCTTTATGCTCTTTGCCTTTTTCTTTGGCTCGGGCAATTTGATTTTTCCACCCAAATTGGGCTTTGAAAGTGGGCAATTTTTTATCCCTGCCATTTTGGGTTTTATCTTGACGGGCGTGGGCTTGCCATTGGTGGGCTTGATGATTGGCTCAAAATATGATGGTGGTTATCAGTCCGCCCTTGCCAAGATTCATCCTTGGTTTTCGGTGGCGTTGCTGTCGGCGATTTATTTGACCATTGCTCCGTTTTTTGTCATTCCACGCACAGGGGCGGTGGCGTATGAGATGGCAGTTGTACCGTTTTTGGATACGCCAAGTTGGGTGAATTTACTCATTTTCACCGTAATTTATTATGCCATATCGCTGTGGCTGTCCATCAGTCCAAACAAACTTGTTGACCGTATCGGCTCGGTGCTAACGCCTGTTTTGCTTGTTACGGTGCTGGCTCTGATTGTCATGTCTTTTGTCAAATTGGGCGGTAATCCTGCCAGCGTTGCCACAGACGGTTATCAAGGTAAGGCGTTTTTTGTGGGCTTTTTGGAAGGGTATAACACCATGGACATGATTGCGTCCGTGGCGTTTTCGGTGATTGTGATGAGTGCCATTAGCCAAAAACTTGGCGAGCGTGCCAATCTGTTTGTCGAGACCACCAAGGCGGGGCTGATTGCTACATCTGCGTTGGCACTCATTTATCTGTCGCTTGGGTGGATTGGCAACCATTTGCCCCTATCGGCAGATGAGCTAACGCAAGTGGCGGACAAAGGGCAAAACATCGGCACGTTTATTTTGAACAAATCGGCGGTGCTGGGCTTTGGTTCGGCAGGTGGCGTGGTGCTTGGACTGATTGCGTCTTTGGCGTGTCTGACGACCACGGTGGGGCTGACGGTGTCGGCTTCTGAATATTTTCATGAGACGTTCCCCAAGATTGGCGGAGTAAATTTATCTTATAAAACTTATGTCATTATCTTTACGCTTATCGGCTTTGTACTTGCCAATCAGGGGTTAAGTGCGGTCATTAGCAAGTCCATTCCTGTCCTGCTTGTGCTATATCCGATTACCATGACGGCGATGATTTTGCTCGGGCTAAATATCATCAAACCTTTACCTGTCCTTGCCAAGCGAGTAAGCCTTGGCTTGGTAACGGTTGTGTCGGTGCTGTCGGTGGCAGGCGTGAATTTGCCCTTAAAAGACTATTCAATAGAATGGTTGCCTTTTGCTGTTACAGGTTTGATTATAGGGCTTGTTTTTGATAAAGTGATGAAAAAATAAGTCAACCAAAACAAAAACGCCCAAAGTGGATTTTGGGTGTTTTTTGGCTAAAAATACCACAATAAAAATACC
>NZ_JAAELD010000162.1 GCF_024227015.1 Moraxella sp. | reverse complement strand
CTTCAGCGAATCCAGCCCCAGGCGTTGGGCGGCTTGATGCCGTTTGAAGCCATCTATCAGCATGGGGTATTGGCCGTCATCGGCGATAATGATCGGTGTGAGTTGCCCGCGCTTTATCAACGATGCGGCCATGCGCTCAACCGCCATGGCGGTCGGCGTGCGCAATGCCAACAGGCGTAAGTCGATCTGATTGATACCCATGGAGAACATGGCGTTTGGTTTTTTTATCATTTTGAGAAGGCCTCTTTGATAATCTGACTAATGGTGGCCGGATCTTTTTGTTGCATTTCTTGCTGCGATCCAAGCGGCTTGCTGCCGACCGTCAACGGCTTATCGGGCAACGAGAGAACCTGGAAGAGGTATCCGTCAAAGCCGATGAGATCTTTTTCGATCAGAGCGTCACGGGCCAGGATGTACTCATCCACACTTATTCGCAACAAAATGCAGATCTTGTCATAGCTGTAGTAGGATAGTCCCTTGCGATCGGCCACCAAAACCAAAAAGATATACAGTAACAGTTCGTGATGGCTGAGTTCTTGCCAAAAGCCATGGCGTAAAAAGCGATGTTCAATAAAGGCAAAGCTGCCGTTGATTTTACGTACTCTTTGCGGATAAAGCGGTTTTTTTGATATCATGACACACCTGCTTGTAAAAAATTATGCTTAAACACGGTACACTAGTCACAGAAGCGGCATCACAGCTTTGATAACCTCCATTCAGGCCTGACAATTTTGATGTTTGCGCTCATCGTTACATCTTAGGG
>NZ_JAAELD010000161.1 GCF_024227015.1 Moraxella sp. | reverse complement strand
TTTTAAATTATGGCATTTTTGTTTATGGTATAATGGCAAATTTTCAAAAAATTATCAAAACAGACAAATTTAAAACAGGTAACTCATGGCATTTTTAAAAGATTATGACGTCATTGTGATCGGTGGTGGGCACGCAGGCACAGAAGCCGCCCTTGCGTCCGCTCGTATGGGGGCAAGCACCTTGCTCATCACTCACAACATCGAAACCCTAGGACAGATGAGCTGTAACCCAGCCATTGGCGGTATCGGTAAATCACACTTGGTGCGTGAAGTGGACGCATTAGGCGGAGCAATGGCACTGGCAACCGACAAAGCAGGTATTCAGTTTCGAGTGCTAAACAGTCGTAAAGGGGCGGCGGTGCGTGCCACTCGAGCCCAAGCTGACCGCATTTTGTATAAAGCCGCCATTCGTCATACCTTAGAAAATCAAGCCAATCTTGACCTGTTTCAGCAGCCTGTGGATGACATCATCATTGACAACGGACGTGCGGTCGCTGTCGTTACCGCCACAGGCGTGCGTATCAATGCTCGTGCGGTCGTCTTGACATCAGGTACGTTCCTAGGCGGTGTGATTCATGTGGGCTTGGATAGTCAAAGTGGCGGAAGAGCAGGGGATATGCCGTCTATTCGTCTGGCGGACAGACTGCGTGAATTACGCTTGCCTGTAGGACGACTCAAAACAGGCACGCCTGCACGCATTGACGCACGTTCGGTAGATTTTTCTGTGATGACAGTGCAAGCAGGTGATACGCCTTTGCCTGTGATGAGCTATATGGGCGATGTGTCCATGCATCCACGCCAAATCAACTGCTACATCACCTACACCAACGAACGCACCCACGACATTATCCGTGCCAACCTTGACCGCAGCCCCATGTTTAGTGGCAAGATTGAAGGCATTGGTCCTAGATATTGTCCGTCCATTGAAGATAAGATTCACCGCTTTGCCGATAAGGACAGTCATCAGATTTTTATTGAGCCTGAAGGTTTGACCACGCATGAGCTATACCCCAATGGTATCTCGACAAGCCTACCTTTTGATGTGCAAGTGGACTTTATTCGCTCCATGCGTGGACTAGAACATGCTCATATCACTCGCCCA
>NZ_JAAELD010000160.1 GCF_024227015.1 Moraxella sp. | reverse complement strand
GCAATACCACCACCAAACAACATGAGCACACCCCAGTCGGTGTTGTCTGATACCTGCTTCCAACTTACCAGACCTAACATCAACACAGCCACAGCAGCAAACAGCGCAATCACTGTATCTGGAGATTTAAATCCAAACATCTCGCCTAATTGCTTACCAAAGATCCAAGAAATCGCAGTGATGGCAAAGACAACAATGGTCAGCACACGTGGTAGCGTCCAAGGGATGTCTTCATGCACAAGGTTGACTTTATGACTAAGATTTGGACGTAAAATCAGGTACATCGCACCCAACAATACTGGCAGCGACACCAACATAACTGGCAAACCAAATTTCATCCAACCCATGAAGTCAAGACCAAGCTCTTTGGCGGCGATACCGTTAGGTGGCGAACCAACCAGCGCACCGATACCGCCGATAGACGCTGAGTATGCAATACCCAAAAGTACAAAAATAAAGGTGTTGCGGTCTTTGCTGGCATCGACATGACTTAACAGTCCGATTGCCAAGGGCAACATCATCGCAGCAGTCGCCGTATTGCTGATCCACATTGACAAAAATGCGGTTACCGCAAAAATCATCACAATCGCACGACCAAGATGACCACCCGCCAAACTCACCAAACCAAAGGCAATTTTACGGTCAAGCTTTTGAACATGCATGGCAGCAGCAAGCGCAAAACCACCAAAGAATACAAAAATAATCGGATCAGCAAAGCTGGTTAATGCTTTTTTGGTGTCGTATTCTGGAATGCCGATAAAGATGGCAAGCATTGGCACTAAGATTGCCGTTGCGGTGATGTGAATGGCTTCTGTTAGCCACAAAATACCAATAAAGGTAGCAAGCGCCAGACCTTTATTTACCAATGGCTCAAACGGCAAAATGCTCGTTGCCATAAAGTATGCGATGATCGCAGCGATTGCCGTAATGACGATGCCTTTTACCGCATCAGAACGCACCTTGCCAGATGGTGGCATTTGGTCGTCGTTATGCTGATAGTCGGTTCTAAGCGAAAAATCAGTCTCTTTTTCTTGAGTTGATTGAACCATATTCGTTCCTTAAAAAAAATAACCATGGGCGAAATTCGTCCATGGTTCTATGCAAATTCACTTAAACAATGCAAAATGCTTACGCGCAAACAGTTCCACACGCACGTAATTACGCTATAATCACATAAAGGTTACAATTAGCAAAATAATTTATTGTTACTGTGACAATTTAATTAGATAGACTAATTAAAGTAAGGTTGGCGATGGTTTGGTGCACTTCTCGTTTTAATTTAACTTTACCAACACAAGAACTTTGTTTATACTAAAAAGCTAATTTGGAGAAGATCTTGAGTGCAGCAGACTGGGTATTAACAAGCGTGATACTTGTGCCAATCATTACAACGATTTTGCCATTGATTAAACATGATCACTGGATATTTCGTATTTTTGATTTTCCACGCCTGCAGATCGCCGTCGTCAGCCTAATCAGCATTCCATTAAATCTGTTATTTGCCAGCCACATCGGTTCTGTTTTTTGGGTGCTTGCCATTACCAATGTCATCTGCTTGATTTATCAGACAACGCAAATCATCGCCTACACCCCACTGACTCGCCCACAGGTGCAGATTTATCAAGGCAATGAAGATGATAGAACCCTATCTGTGTTGATCTGCAATGTTCTAACTTCCAACAAAAAATCCCATCTATTATTAGCGCAGATTCGCGATCATCAGCCAGACATCGTGCTGACTCTTGAGAGTGATGAATGGTGGCAAAGCCAAATGGACGTTCTAGAACAAGATGGCTTTGAACACACCGTCAAGATTCCGCTGGATAATCTATATGGCATGCATCTATATAGTAGGCTTACCTTAGAAGATGTCGAAGTGCGCCATTGGATCACTGAAGATATCCCATCCATCAAGGCAAAAGTTAAACTTAGATCGGGTGAGTACTTACACATCTACTGCCTACATCCCATGCCCCCAAGCCCCACCGAGTCCGCCACCGCCACAGACAGGGATGCCGAGCTGTTATTGGTGGGGCGTGAGGTTGAGTTTATGGATGAGCCTGTTTTGGTATTTGGCGATCTTAATGATGTGGCATGGTCATCCACATCGCAGCTATTTCAAGAGATTAGCGGACTGCTTGACCCGCGTAAAGGGCGTGGATTTTTTAATACTTTTCATGCCAAATACCCCCTATTTCGCTGGCCGCTTGATCACATCTTCCACAGTCATGACTTTATGATGCACACGATTAAGGTTCTGCCAAGCGTTGGTTCGGATCATTTTCCCGTCTATGGCAAATTTCAATACCATCCCAAAGCAGCCTTCATTCAAGAAGAACCCAGTGCCGATAGCGATGAGATTCAAGAAGCACTAGATAAGATTGATAAAAGCGAACCGATTAAGCAAATCGTCAAAGAAAAGTATTAAGTTATTTCCACAGCATCAGCCACCATGAAACCCTAGTCCCCGCTCAATCCGCAGCGCCAAATCGATAAGCGCTTGCCCGATGACATCTTGATACTCATGGTACTCACTGTCTGATAAAGACACGGCAATGCCTAGGCGTACACCATCCTGACTCTTAATATAAGTTCCCATGCACGTCATGCCAAGACGCAGCTGCCCATCATCAAGCGATAGGCGCGTTTGACGAATCCCATCAAATTCAGCACTCAAATCCTCAAAGCTCGCTACACCTCTCTCGGTCATCGGCATGGGGAATTCATCATACATCGCCACCACCTTATCAAATGAGCACTGGCTTAAAATCGCCTTACCAGTAGCAGAGAATACCGCCGGCACACGCACACCACGCCGAAAGGCAAAATCGATTGCACTTGATCCTGTATGACTACTCAAAAAGACCGTCTCTCCTCGCTCAAAATCCAAAGTGGATAAGGTAACCGTATAAGGTGTTAACACCTCAAAACCTGCAACGAGCTCGTGAAATAGAGCCACCACGCCTTTCTCCACCTCAAACCGACCCGCCCAATAAAGCAAATAAGAGCCCAAGCTGTACAAGTGATTATTATCTCTATACAGCACACCCTTATTTGTCAGGGCTTGTAGGATGTTATGAGTGGTTGAACGCGCCAATGACAACTCTTTGGCGATGGTGGCGGATGAGACCGGCATTTGGCTTTTGGTAATAAAATCTAAAATCTCAAATGCCTTCTCTAAGGCTGGTACGCTCGTGGCTTTGGCAGGTTTTTTGGTCATGATATTTCCTTATATATTACTAGATCTAAAGTGACGAGCATTTTTAATAAATTGCTTGTATGGCAGAATAAACAGTGATAATATTGTACTGTATATTGAATTAATGTTCAATATACAGTACAAAGATATCCAACACCTCCATAATACCGACTAGGAAGCACCATGAATAAATCATTAAAAAACCCCGAATTGTTTCACCAAGAAGCCTTTGTCGCTGGCACTTGGCAGTCTGCCAGCTCTGGCGATACCTTAGAAGTCAAGAATCCATTCACAGGTGAGCGCATCGGCTCCGTACCTAGCCTAAGCGCCGATGAGACCAAAGAAGCTGTACGACTGTCAGAGCTTGCGCTTGCCGACTGGTCAGCTAAGACCGCTAGCGAACGCGCGACTATCCTGCATCGCTGGGCGGATCTGATCGACGACAACGCTGACGATCTCGCTATCATCATGACCACAGAGCAAGGCAAGCCCCTAAAAGAAGCACGTGGCGAGATTAATTACGCCAACAGCTTTATACGCTGGTTCGCCGATGAAGCCAAGCGTGTCTATGGCGATGTTATTCCAAGCGCCAATAAAAGCCTGCGCTACGTAGTGCTAAAACAACCCATCGGTGTATGCGCTGCCATCACACCTTGGAACTTTCCATCAGCGATGATCACCCGCAAAGTCGCACCAGCACTGGCGGCAGGTTGCACGATGGTGGTTAGACCTGCCACAGAGACGCCTTTTTCCGCCCTAGCTCTAGCACACCTTGCCAAAAAAGCAGGTATTCCTGATGGTGTGCTATCTATCATCACAGGCAAATCCAGCGAAATCGGCAAAGTCCTAACCCAAGATGAGCGCATCAAAAAGCTCTCCTTTACCGGCTCTACTGAGGTCGGTCGCATTCTGATGGAACAATGCGCCAGCACCATCAAGAAGCTCTCGCTAGAGCTTGGTGGTAACGCCCCGTTCATCGTCTTTGATGATGCTGATATCGACAAGGCAGTAGATGGCGCCATCGCCTCCAAATACCGTAACGCAGGACAAACTTGTGTATGCGCAAACCGCATCTATGTCCACCGCGACATCAAAGATGAATTCATCAAACAATTCAAAGCTCAAGTAGAAAGCTTAACCGTTGGCAATGGTCTTGATGCCGGCACGGATGTTGGCTGCCTAATCAACCAAAGTGCCCTAGAAAAAACCCAAAAACTCCTCAAAGACGCCACAGGCAAAGGTGCAACCATCATCACAGGCGGTACCGCACATCCTACGCATGATACTTGTTTCTTGCCTACCGTCATCACCGACATCACCGATGACATGGACATCGCTCACGAGGAGATTTTTGCGCCCATCGCACCCATCTTTATCTTTAATGATGAACAAGAAGTCATCAAGCAAGCCAATGACACCATCTATGGCTTGGCAGCATATTTTTATACCAAAGATCATGCGCGCGCATGGCGAGTCTCTGAAGGTCTAGAATACGGCATGGTCGCCCAAAACACAGGTCTGCTATCCACAGAAGTTGCACCGTTTGGTGGCGTAAAGCAATCAGGATTTGGTCGCGAAGGCTCAAAATATGGCATAGATGAATACATCAGCACCAAATACTGGTGTGTAGATGTCAGCTGAGCGATTGACCCTTAGCAAGTTTTATTCTTTTTAAGGGTCTCACCTCTAAAGATTAAAATTTACAAAAAATTGATTGTCAATCCCATTAAAATATGATTTTATATCATAATGTTCTATATGTAGAACTTTTGTTCATTATACAGAACATTTATCACATTACAAGGAGTAAGTCATGGATAACCAATCTCTACTAGAGCGTCGTAAAAAAGTCCTACCTACCGGTCTGGGTGTTGCCTTTGATATCTTTGCCGACACCGCCAAGAACAGTGAAATCATCGATGTGGAAGGTAACCGTTACATTGATTTTATTGGTGGTATTTCTGTATTAAACACAGGCCATAGTCATCCAGATATTGTCAATGTTGTTAAGGCGCAACTTGATCGATTTTCTCATACCTCTGCTCAGATTGTCGGCTACGAAAGCTATGTGGATCTTTGCGAGAAGCTATGCGAACTTGCGCCCATCACAGGCGATAAAAAAGCATTTCTATTAACCACGGGTGCAGAAGCGGTAGAAAATGCCATTAAGGTTGCTCGCGCCAAGACAGGTCGAGCTGGCGTGATTGCATTTAGTGGTGGCTGGCATGGGCGCACCTTGCTTGCCATGGGGCTAACGGGTAAGGTCATTCCATATAAGAAGAACTTTGGACCCATGCCACCTTCTATCTATCATGCGCCATTTCCCTGTGTAGAGAACAACATCACCGAAGAAGATGCTTTGCGTGGTCTGGACATGATCTTTAAATGCGACATCGACCCCTCTGAAGTAGCGGCGATGATCATCGAACCTGTGCAGGGTGAAGGTGGGTTCCATCAGCTCACCCCGTCATTTGCCAAAGCGCTGCGTAATATATGCGATGAACATGGCATTGTGCTGATTTTTGATGAAGTTCAATGCGGCTTTGGGCGTACTGGTACGCTTTTTGCCACAGAACAGTTAGGTATTGAACCTGATGTCATGACATGCGCCAAATCCATGGCAGGCGGCTTTCCGATATCAGCACTGATCGGACGAGCTGACATCATGGATGCACCCCAAGTAGGCGGGCTAGGCGGTACTTATGCAGGTTCACCCCTTGGAACGGTGGCCGCTCTAGAGGTCATCAAAATTATCCAAGAAGAAAACTTACTTCAAAAGTCCAAGGACATCGGCGATAAGATGGCTAATTTTCTAAATAATCTTAGCTCGCCTGCCATCAGTCATGTCCGCCATAAAGGCGCAATGCTTGCTTTTGATCTGGTAGATGCAGATGGCAAACCAGACGTTAATGCCACGAATGCCCTTAAAAAATATGCCTTTGAACATGGGCTCTTGCTTGCATCCTGCGGGACAAATTTCAATACCATCAGGGTTATGATGCCTTTAACCATCCAAGATGAGGTGCTTGATGAGGCTCTAGATATTATCAAAGCGTTCTTTGGTAGTTGAGATGAATAACTTTGGTAAGGTGACGTAGGTTGTCATCTTACCAACTTGAATGATCATTCAGGTCTGATTAAAAGGAGTTTATCATGACAGACAGTTTTAAAAAATCTTTAGGCACCGCGGACATCGTCGCTTTAGCTTTTGGGGCGATGGTTGGCTGGGGCTGGGTCGTGTTGGCAGGTGGCTGGGCAGCTTCAGCGGGTCTTTGGGGTGCGGTTTTGGCATTTTTGATCGGTGGTTTTGCGGTCATATTGATTGGACTTGCCTATGCTGAGCTTGCTGCATGCATGCCCATCACAGGCGGTGAGCACACCTACACTCACCGAGCATTTGGTGTGCACATTTCATTTTTGTGCTCATGGAGCATTTTGTTTGGGTATTTGTCAGTGGTTGCCTTTGAAGCAGTCGCCTTACCCACCGTCATTGAATATCTGATTCCCAACTACAATCAAGGCTATATGTATAATGTCGCAGGTTGGGATGTCTATGCCACTTGGGTACTGATGGGCATGGCAGGCTCCATTCTCGTCACCTACCTAAATGTTCGTGGCGTAGAAGTAGCAGCGTGGTTCCAAAAGCTGGCAGTTGTTGGCATCCTATCCGTGGGCATCATGCTCTTTTTGGGTGCTTTACTATTTAATCCTAATGCCAATCTGTCCAGCCTAGCGGTACCAAATTTCATCAATGGCACGGCGGGCATCATGACAGTCATCATCATGGTACCATTCATGTTCGTAGGCTTTGACGTGATTCCACAGGCAGCCGAAGAGATTGACCTAACCCGTCCGCAGATCGGTTTATTTCTCATTGTGTCTCTTATCATGGCAGTCATG
>NZ_JAAELD010000159.1 GCF_024227015.1 Moraxella sp. | reverse complement strand
TTAATCCGTGTGTCCCTGGTTCGAGCCCAGGTTGGGGAGCCATATTCTGCTAGAAATAGCGATTTAAAAGCCTTTTCATATTGAGAAGGCTTTTTTATTGCCAAAATCTCTTGAAAATCTTTGCATTTATCCTTATTATGAACGCGTGATTCATTCAACCACATAAGGATAACTTCTTGAGCATCACTCGCACTCTTGTTTTAGAACTAGACAGCCACGCCCTGCGCAACTTAGCAGGTGAATATAATAAACACATTAAATACCTACAAGAACGCCTAGAAATTCAAATCACTCAGCGCCAAAACAACTTTATCCTAACAGGCGATTTGGACGCTGTTGAACGAGGCGAATTCATCCTAAATAAACTCTCAGAAATCGCCGATGATGACATCCCCAGCGAAGAGCTGCATCTCATCATCCAATCAAGCCTTGCCCGTAGCAATGACAGCGACATCGCTCAAAATACCCAAGCCACTTCAACCAATAAAACCCATAACACTTATGCAGATATCAGCCTAAGAACACGCAAAGGCAAAATCACACCGCGCGGTTACAATCAACAAGAATACGTCAAAAAAATCCTAATCTCTGACGTGTCTTTTGGCGTGGGTCCTGCTGGTACAGGTAAGACTTATCTTGCGGTTGCCTGCGCTGTTGATATGCTCGAGCGTGGAGAGATTGAACGCATCCTATTGGTGCGTCCTGCGGTGGAAGCAGGTGAAAAATTAGGCTTCCTGCCTGGCGACCTAACCCAAAAGATCGACCCTTATTTACGCCCATTATATGATGCCTTATACGAGATGCTCGGCTTTGAGAAAGTGGGTAAGCTGCTAGAGCGCCAAGTCATTGAGGTCGCACCGCTTGCTTACATGCGTGGGCGCACGCTAAATAACAGCTTTGTCATTCTCGATGAAGCCCAGAACACCACACCTGAGCAGATGAAGATGTTCTTGACGCGTCTTGGCTTTGGCTCGCGTGCAGTCATCACAGGTGACATGACACAGGTGGATCTACCACGCGGTCACAAATCGGGACTGTCCCAAGCCCTGCAAATCCTATCAAAAATCGACGAGATTCACATCACACGATTTGACAGCAAGGATGTAGTGCGCCACCATCTGGTGCAAAAGATCGTCCAAGCCTATGATGCATTCGATGATGAGCAGGAAAAAATCGCTGCAGAACGTAAAGCCGCTCGCCTGGCTGAGGAATTGGCAAAAGCAAACTTAGATAAGGCAGAATCGCATGACGATTAGTCTATTCATCGATCATCACCCCGACATTGATGGTACTGTCTATGAAGAAGCGACTCTAGCCAAAGTCGCTGATCACGCCATTAATGTCATGACCGATAAGCTAAATAAAGGCTTAGAATTTGCCTATTTTGAAAATACCGAAGATTATTGGCATAAAAACAAAACCTTAGACATCTACATCACTAATGCCACCGAAGGACAACAACTTAACTTAGATGCACGCGGCAAAGATTATGCCACGAACATCTTATCCTATCCAAGTGAACTGCCCAGTGACGTACTTGACCTGATGGATGGCATACCATTAGGTGAACTTATCATCTGTCATGAGGTGCTTGTGCGCGAGGCAAACGAGCAAGGCAAGCAGTTTGAAGATCATCTGCATCATTTATTGGTGCATGGCATCTTGCATCTGCTTGGATTTGATCATGAGATTAGTGATGCCGATGCTGATGAGATGGAAGGTTTTGAAATCGAAATTCTGCAAGGATTAGGAATAAGCAACCCATATCTCTAATGTTAATAAGCAAATAAAAAGCAATCTTTCAAAGATTGCTTTTTATTTTATAGATTATTTAAAATTAAACGAAGCTTATCATTGGGATTGTCAGCATTCGTAATAGAACGCCCAACAACCAGATAATCTGAACCGTTGGCCAGTGCGTCTTTTGGGGTGCAGATACGCTGCTGATCATCGCTACTGTCTGTCGCCAAACGAATGCCTGGTGTAACAAGCTTAAAATCACTGCCAAGCGCTGATTTTAATACGCTTGCTTCTTGTGCGGAACATACAACACCATCAAGGCCGGCATTTTTGGTCAATGTGGCAAGTCTAAGCACATGCTCTTGAGCATTACCGCTAATACCAAGCTCCAATAGATCACTGTCCGCCATCGATGTTAATACCGTTACTGCGATCAACAGCGTATCATAACCACCAGCAGACAGACGAGATTTGGCCAATGTCATCGCTTTAGACCCTGCCGATGCATGGACATTCACCATCCATACACCCATATCAGCAGCCGACAACACAGCCTGAGCTGTGGTATTTGGAATGTCATGAAACTTCAAATCCAAAAATACGTCAAAGCCACGCTGATGGAATTCCTGAACAACCTTTGGACCGCAGATGGTAAAGAGCTCCTTACCAACTTTAAGACGGCAAAGCGATGGGTCTAAAGCATCTGCCAGCGCAAGTGCGCCATTCAAATCATGCTTATCCACCGCAACAATTACAGGGGAATTTAACTTGCTCATGCTTATAGATGCGAATTGTTAGTTGTATTTGTTGGCGCTGCATTCTCAACAATCACAGTCTCAGTAGGACGAACCTCAGATTGCTGAGCCAATTTGATGTTCGCTTCTGTCAGCTGTGATTGGGTCAGTTTTAGCTCTTTTTTTAGACGGCTAATCTCCCATTTATTTTGAAGAACACGGAATACCAACAGCGCAAGTAGCATCCCTAAGATAACGCCAAGGACAATCGTAATCACAAGTAGTAAGCCTAGATTCATGGTAGGCACACTTGAGAACATCAAGTTCACCGCCACTTCGCTGTTGTTCATCAGCACCAGACCAATGGCATAGGCGCATACCGCCACTAATAATACGATCAAAATAATATGCATGTTTATACTCTCATTTATCAGTCATTAAGGATAAATTAATCATTAATGGCATTTACCGCTTCTTTTAGCGCTTTGCCAGGTTTAAAATATGGCACAGCTTTAGCTTTTACCAACACCGTTTCACCTGTTCGTGGGTTTCTAGCGTGGCGCGCGTCACGATGATGCAAACAAAAACTACCAAAACCTCGAACTTCCACCCTGCCATCATGCGACAAGCTGTCCACCATCAGACCAATAATCTCGCGCACCGCCTCATCAACGACCGCCTCTTCGATGCCGTCACATGCCGATGCCAAATTAGTAATAAGATCAGATTTATTAATGACTTGTTGTGCTTGTTGCATATATCCCGCCTATCAATTCGCCATCATATCATAAAAAAGCGAATCAAATCATATTAACAAAAATGCAATCTTTGGTAAGATTTTGTTTAAGTTATAATGATAACGGAAAAATGGCAAAATGTGAATGAATTTTTTGTTAATTTTCATCACTTTGCAAACCTTTGCTATTTTAACATGATCGCTAATTTTGTAATGTAGCAAATCAGTAAACATATGTTTAAGATAACAAAAAAGAGCAGCCTAAGCCGCTCTTTTTTGTTTGCTTTGATTAGCCTTTTAGCTGATCAGCAAAGATGTCACCTAGAGTTTTAGGTTGGTTCTCTGCAGCTGTATTAGACAGCTCTTTGATCGCTTGACGCTCATCAGCCTCGTCTTTGGCTTTCACAGATAGTGTGATGCCACGAGATTTACGGTCAACACGAACGATCTTAGCTTCAACTTCATCACCAACGTTTAGCACTTTAGAAGCATCTTCAGTACGCTCACGCGCGATGTCAGCAGCAGCTAGGTAGCCTTCTACTTCGTCAGCCAGTGTGATAACAGCACCTTTGGCGTCAACTTCTTTTACTGAACCTTTTACGATAGCGCCACGGTCATTTGCCAGTAGGTATTCGTTGAATGGGTCAGAGTTAAGTTGCTTGATGCCTAGGCTGATACGGTTAGCTTCTGCATCAACTTGTAGAACAACGGCTTCTACGGTGTCGCCTTTAGAGTAGTTGCGGATCGCTTCTTCGCCAGACTCAGTCCAAGAGATGTCAGATAGGTGAACCAGACCATCGATACCACCTTCTAGACCAATGAATAGACCGAAGTCAGTGATTGATTTGATGGTACCAGAGATTTTGTCGCCTTTAGCGTGGTTTTTGTCAAACTCTGCCCATGGGTTTGGCATGGTTTGCTTGATGCCTAGGCTGATACGACGACGCTCGCCGTCAATTTCAAGAACCATTACATCAACTTCATCACCCACTTGAACAACTTTAGATGGGTGGATGTTCTTGTTGGTGTGATCCATCTCAGAAACGTGTACTAGACCTTCGATGCCTTCTGCGATCTCAGCGAAGCAGCCATAATCAGTTAGGTTAGTTACGCGAGCTTTAGTGATGGTGCCCACTGGGTAAGTCTTCTCAACTTCGCCCCATGGATCAGAACCAAGTTGCTTAAGACCTAGGCTAACACGGTTACGCTCACGGTCGAATTTCAATACTTTAACTTTAAGGTCTTGACCAACTTCTACCGCTTCTGATGGGTGCTTGATACGCTTCCAAGCCATGTCA
This sequence comes from Moraxella sp., assembly GCF_024227015.1. Classification (GTDB taxonomy): domain Bacteria; phylum Pseudomonadota; class Gammaproteobacteria; order Pseudomonadales; family Moraxellaceae; genus Moraxella. The sequence continues at coordinate 4,925 of NZ_JAAELD010000159.1, read as the reverse complement.
GTGATGTGTAGTAGGCCGTCGATGCCACCTAGATCAACGAATGCACCGTAGTCAGTTAGGTTCTTAACGATACCATTAACTTCCATGCCTTCTTCTAGCTTAGCAAGTAGCTCATCACGCTCAGCACTGTTCTCAGCTTCCATTACCGCACGGCGAGAAACAACGATGTTGTTGCGTTGCTTGTCGATCTTGATAACTTTAAATTCTAGCTCTTTGCCTTCTAGGTGAGTGGTTTCGCGTACTGGACGAACATCAACCAATGAACCAGGTAGGAACGCACGTACAGAACCGATCTCAACAGTAAAGCCGCCTTTAACTTTAGAAGAGATAAGACCAGTAACGATTTCGTCATTTTCATGAAGCTGTTCAAGCGCACGCCAGCTTTCTTCACGTTTTGCTTTTTCACGAGAAAGAACAGTTTCGCCCATGCCGTTGTCGACTTTCTCAACAACTACGTCTACTTTGTCGCCGATAGCAACTTCAAGCTCGCCAGCTTCGTTCAAGAACTCTGAACGCGCGATGAAGCCTTCTGATTTTAGGCCAGTATCAACAGTGATACGCTCGTTGTCGATGGCAACAACAGTACCAGAAATAACGGCACCGATTTCAACTTTGATTTCGTTGGCGTTGCTTTGTTCAAACAGTTCAGCAAATGATAAACTCATTAGTAATACCTTAAAATTAGCCGTAGCCTGTCCAGCACAGTACGGTTCAAGTGATGTGTGCTATTGAGAGATGCTGGTTTTGACTCAAATAGCAACACAAAAATATGATAAACCCGACAATTATATCAGATAATTATTAAAATAGATAGCGATTTATTTTAAGACAATATACCCACTGCTCGCCCTTTTGCCCCATAACGGTTCGTGCTTGCCTTATAAAACCTACCTTTTCATAAAGTCTTTGGGCGGACACATTGGCGTGATTTACCCCAAGTACAAACTCATCGCAAAGAGGAATGTGCATTTTACAAAACTCTTGTAAGCGTTTAACATCCAGAGCATTTTTGGCATAGCCCATACCTTGAAAAGCAGGATTCATAGACATAGAGCGAAGCAGGACGGCATTGGGATTGTCAGTGTAGCAGTATTTATCCCGCCCAAAATCCAGCACAAAAAATCCCACTGCCCGACATAACTCATCATCCAAAATCACCACCTTATAAGCATCTGCACGCTCATCATCAAACCAGTCTTTTGGCAAGGTGGTAAACTGCTTTTGCTCATCGCCCAACGCATAAGACAGCTCATCTTGGTGCATGGTGTTAAGCGGGGCAAGCGTTATCACAGCTTACCCTGTGCAAATGCCAAAATCTCATCAAACACCGCATCCGCTGATTTGTCCGAGCTGTCAATGATTAGGGCGTCTGCAGCGGGCCGACTTGGGGCAACGGCACGGTTTTCGTCTCGCTTGTCTCGCTCGATAATGTCCGCCAAAATCGCTTCATAATCCGCCACTTTGCCTGCCATTTGTAATTGCAACACCCGTCTGTCGGCACGAGCCTTGGCACTTGCGGTCAAAAATACCTTAACAGGGGCATCGGGGAAAATCACCGTCCCCATGTCTCGCCCGTCCGCCACAAGCCCTACTCTGTCTTTTGCCATGTTTTTTTGTAAGTCAAATAACGCCGTCCGCACGCTTGGCAACACAGCGACACGGGACGCATATCCGCCCACGATTTCATTGCGAATATCGTCAGTTAGAGGGGTATTATCCACTAGGATTTCCACAGTTTTTGTGGCGGTATTGGGACGAAAAGATAGGTTTAAAGACCGGGTTAGTTTAGCAACTTTTTGCTCGTCAATCTGCTCGCCATCAAGTAAGCCGTTTTTAAATGCCATTAGCCCAACAATGCGATACAACGCACCGCTATCTAATAGCTCAAAACCAAAATGCTCAGCAAGGCGATATGCTACCGTGCCCTTACCTGCCCCTGAAGGGCCGTCAATAGTGATGATTTTTGGGGTTGTCATATAGGTTCTCTATAATATTTTTACAAAATGCTTAGCAAGATGAAAATCCGTGATTAGATTTTACACCCTTCATTGATTTGGCTTTCAATTTTTGCCTTTTTCTTATCGGCTCGTCTTTGTTTAAAAAATTGGCTCAACATCATTGAACTTTCATTTGCCAACAGTCCGCCTTGAATATTGATGACATGATTGTAAAACAGCTCTTTGGCAAGGGCTAATTGGCTTGCTACCACCCCCGCTTTTGGCTCATACGCCCCAAACACCACACGGCTGACACGGGCATGAATGAGCGAACCAAAACACATGGTGCACGGTTCTAACGTAACATACAGCGTACTGCCAATCGGCAAGCGGTAATTTTGCACCCGCTCACACGCCTGACGCAAGGCGACAATCTCGGCATGGTGCGTGGGGTCGTGCGTGCTAATCGGGCAATTAAAGCCTTCGCCTAAAATCTGTCCGTCATGCACCACCACCGCCCCCACAGGTATCTCGCCACGCTCCGCCCCACGTCTGGCAAGAGCTAGGGCGTGGTTCATCATGGCGACATCTACAGGCGACCAAAATTTTAATGAGCTAAAATTTGTTGGTTTAGCCTTAGTATTTTGATAAAAATTTTGATAGCACTTTAAACGCATTAAACAACTTTTCCGCACAAATCGCTTTTAAGATTATCCACAATTTTTAGCAGCCTAGATCCGTTGGTTCGAGTCCGACCACTGATACCAAATTCAATGATTACTGTGGCAACACCCAATCAATCGCCCCTTTGCCGTGTCTGGCAAGATAATCATTAGCTCGCGAAAACGGACGAGTGCCAAAAAATCCGCCACGATTTGCCGATAATGGAGACGGATGATTAGCGGTTAAAATCAAGTGGCGAGAGGCGTCAATAAACCGCCCTTTTTTCTTAGCATAACTGCCCCACAGGATAAAAACCGTGCGGTCGGTTTGGCGGTTGATGACATCTATCACCGCATCCGTAAACTCCTCCCAACCTTTGCCTTGGTGTGAACCTGCCTGCCCGTTTTCTACCGTCAATGTGGCGTTAAGCAGTAGCACGCCTTGATTTGCCCAATGGGTCAAATCGCCATGAGCAGAGACGGGAATGCCCAAATCGGTCGCCAGCTCTTTTAAAATATTGGCAAGGCTTGGCGGTTTGGGAATGATTTTTGGTACGCTAAACGACAACCCCATAGCCTGCCCCGCCCCATGATAGGGGTCTTGCCCGAGTATCACAACTTTGACGGACGATAATGGCGTGGTATTTAGGGCGTTAAAAATCAATGGCTTGGGTGGATAAATGGTTTTGCCTTTGGCGTATTCGCTTTGCAAAAAAGCACGCAAATCATCCATAACAGGCGATAATAATATATCCGCTAAGGCAAATTTCCAATCATCGGGCAGCTGTACTTTGTTTAAGACGGTGAGTTGGCCGGGGGTGAGTTCTTGGCTGTGCATAGGTATATTGGGATATTTTCAATAAAATCGGACAGATTGATCGCAACCTGTCCAAGATGGTGTTATTTTTTGGTTTTATCCAGCTGGCTTGGATGCGCCTTAACCACAATGGTATTGGCAATTCTGTCGTGCCAGCCTTGCTTTTTGTCATTCATCGACGCCATAAAATAATTCACACCCACCAGCACCAATGCCAAGTTAAATGGCATCGCAGACGCTATCCAATAAATCACCACAAGCAGAATCGTGCGTACACCTACCAACGATGTAAAAGGTGGAATTTTTTTTGTGCTTTGACTAACCGCTCGGATACCCATGACTAATTTGCCAAAAGATTGACCGCGCATCACAATCAAGATCAACTGAATCAATAAGAATCCACCTACCATCATCAGCGTCATCATCGCCACCTGGCTTGGGATCTGCTCAGCGAGCGTCTGGGCATATGCCATGCGCGATTCAAAGCTACCCGTGGTCATCTTCTGCTGATCAGGATTTAGCTTAACCATCGCTGATAAAAATGGTAAAAATGCAATGATGAATAGCACAAGATTAATCGCCAGAGCTAAGAATCGACTGCCAATCGAAGCATAAACCACTTCATTGGCATTGGTCGTCGCTGACACCTTAGAAAATGCCGGTGTGGACTTGGGTGGCAGCATGGTCGATGGCTCGGTAGGCTTGCGACCGTAGAGCTCAGCAACGCTAACTCGCTGGTCTTTTTGAGATTTAAAATCAACATTATCACCAAAACCACGAACTTCCTGTCTTGGTTGATTGGTTATCTGAGGAGAATAGCGATACTGATTACCCGTCAAGTCACCCAATCTCTGCCAGTTCGCCATGCCAGAATGCCAAGCCAAGTCATCAAGAACCACCTCGCCCGATGCCAGCATGGTATTTAGTTCGTCTAGAGTATAAGGTCCTGCCTGTACGCCATTACGCGCTAAGTAGATTTTCATATTTTAATACTTTTATGGATAAATTTAGCTATTGTAACCAAAAGGTTTTGGCAATACAAGGCTAATTTTAACCCCCTGATTTTAAAAGAAACAAGGCAATCCATGGGACTGCCTTGTTTTGATTACGTCTGATTAGTCTTGAGCTAGGAACAACCAAGTATCCAGCACCGTATCAGGATTTAGTGATACCGAGCTGATACCTTGCTCCATGAGCCATTTGGCAAGGTCTGGGTGGTCGGACGGCCCTTGACCGCAAATGCCGACATATTTGCCTTGCTTGCGACACGCCTCAATCGCCATACCAAGCAGTTTTTTGACCGCAGGATCTCGCTCGTCAAACAGGTGCGACACAATGCCACTATCACGGTCAAGCCCTAGCGTAAGCTGAGTTAGGTCGTTTGAGCCGATTGAAAAACCGTCAAAGTATTGCAAGAACTCATCAGCAAGCAATGCATTGGTTGGCAGCTCGCACATCATGATAATCTCAAGCCCATTTTCACCACGTTTTAGATCGTTTTTCTCAAGC
>NZ_JAAELD010000158.1 GCF_024227015.1 Moraxella sp. | reverse complement strand
GTCTAAATGGGTAAGATTCATGATTGCTCTTTTTGTGGTTTGTTTTGGGAAATTGGGTTTGGGTAAATTGTCATTTAACCTATATGATGATTAGTTTGGGAGAATGTGATTCGCCCCTACATATCCAAATTTTGGAATACATTTTAATTGAAAAAGTCAAATCTACCCCTTAAAATACGACAATGCCACTTTAAATTCATCAGGCGTATTAAAATTGGCAAGATTTCGCCAATCTGTTGGCATGGATAGTGGCATGGGTATTTGGCAAATGGTTTTATCATTTAAAAATTTCATCACAGACCGCTCGCCCCTATCCAAATACACTTTTAATTCATCATATAAGGATAATGAATAACAGCCCAATAGCGGATAATCTTTATCGCCTAATGTGTCTTTTAAATACGCCCCATGATGATTTTTTAAATCAGTCTTTTTTAATAAATTAAAAATTTGACCAACATCAATCAAATTATCACAGCTAATCACCATTAAAAAGTTATCGGATAAATTATTGTCTGTTGATTTATCTTGATGATTAATAAAATGATTTTGGCAATAATAAAAAGCGGATAATATACAAGATAACGCCCCTGCATTTTTGATATAGTCATCAATGATAACAACAGATGAATTTACCAAATTGGTGTTTTTTAAAAAACCTTTATCCAAAAAATTCTTATCATTATCGCCAAGTAATATCGGCAGATTTAACATATTGGCATTATTAATATGAAAATCGAGCAATGTTTGATGAGTTGGCAAAGGCAGCAACGCCTTGGGCGAACCCATACGCCGAGAATTGCCCCCTGCCAAAATCAATAGACCAATCATCATGGTTTTGCCTTTTACCCTTTTACCTTTTGTCTTTGTGGCTTAGCCGTGCGTGGGATTTTGACGCATGAGATGTGGCACAAAGTTGCATGGGCGTGTGCGGTTATCAAGCTGTTCTAACAAAATGCCTTCCCAGCCCGTACGGCACGCCCCTGTTGAACCTGGCAGACAAAAAATTGCCGTACTGTTCGCCATGCCTGCCACCGCCCGAGATTGCAAGGTGGACATACCGATGTCATCTTTGGAGAGCAGGCGAAACATCTCGCCAAAGCCTGCTACTTCTTTGTCAAATAGCACCGACACCGCTTCTGGCATATTGTCCCGATGATAAAAGCCCGTACCGCCCGTGCTGATGACGGCATGAACATCAGGGTTGGCAATCCATGCACTCATCACGGCACGGATTTGGTAGATGTCATCTGTCGTGAGTTTGCGGTCGATGAGCGTATGCCCTGCTTTGACGATACTGTCCGTCAGATATTGCCCTGACGTGTCCTCGTCCAGCGTGCGGGTGTCGGAGACGGTCAGCACGGCGATGTTGAGCGGGATAAATGATTTGTCCGCTTTTGGTGGAGCGATGTGGTTGGGGTTATTGCAAAGTTCACACATAGGATTGCCCTTTTAAAATTAAAAAATATATTAAATATCAATTATTTGAACGTTTGTCGTAGATTTTCTTTTTCCAGCTAATTTCTAGGCAGTCAATGCCAAGCCATTTATCCGCCGTCTGTGCCTCAATGCCAGATTTTTGGTTAATTAATGACCATAACGCTGTCAAATTAGCAAAAGGATAAGGGCGGTCAATAAGATAAACAGGCATGTCCGCATGAAGCACCCCAGTTCGCACCACCTGATAATACCACCCTGCAATGCCCTCTCGTGCCACGAAATAGGACACGCCTGCATTGCCAAGCTTGTCATTAATCTTATAGCAAGGGCGACGTGGCTGTATCAGACGCACTTGCACGCTGTCATCGCCCTCGCCAAACTGATAAATGTCGCCAATACAGACATTATCCTCGCACATCGGCTCGCCTGCTGTCATCACGGTTAGGTTCTCACCCAATGAACCGATGGGTGCGTTCAAATTAAATTCTTGATTGATGGCGTCATAGGTCGTGATGGGCATTTGGTGCAGGGCTTTTAGATGTCCACCGTGGAATTTATGCTCCGCCTGCTCATCCTCAGACAGACCCAATAAATTCACCGTCATGCTACCTTCAATCGCTATTTTGTTAATGGCACTCACGCCACGCACGAACGGCTCTACCTTGCCTGCTCGTACATCGGTTAATGTGCCGATAAATCTTGGCAAGTCATCTGCTTGTGTGATTGTCTCTGCGGTCATGATTGAACACCTTTACATTAAAAACAACATCATATCATAGGAATAACTAACCGCCCACGAGCGATAAATTATTCATCATACCGCTATGGCTGTCCAAATAATGATGTTCAGGTTTGATTGGCATGAGACTTTTTAATGCTGTCATCAGCCCTTTTTTGTCTTGTGTGGCAAGATAAGGGCGAATGTCATAATTTTGAGAATCAAATAAACACAAATGCACTTTGCCAAGACTACTCACCCTTAGGCGATTACAACTATCACAAAAGTTTTTGGCATACGGCTCAATAATGCCAATACTGCCTGCATAATCAGGATGGATATATTCAATGGCAGGCCCATCGTCTTGGGCTTTGGTTTTTGGTTGCCAGCCGTGTGTGATAAGGTGGTCTTTGATAAAATGAGCGGTTTGATTTTGAGCAAAAAACAAATCGGCATTATCGCTGGTTTGCATAAATTCAATAAAGCGATAAGTCACAGGACGTTCTTTGACAAAATCAAGGGCGGATAATAAATTATCATAAGCGGTATCGTGCATTAAAATACCGTTCATTTTTAATTTAATATCAGTCGTCTCTAATAATCTATCCACGTCATTTAATAACGTGGGCAATATATCAAAGCCTGTGATTTTTTTAAATACGTCTTTATCAAAGCTGTCAATGCTCAGATTTAATTGATTAAGCCCTGCGTTTTGCCAAGATGATAGGTGTTTGGCAAGTTTATAGCCGTTTGATGAGATGGCAACTTTGGCAATGCCATGCTGTTTGGCAAGGGCGATGATGTCCGCCAAATCACGGCGAACGGACGGCTCTCCGCCCGTCAGACGCACTTTTTTTGTGCCAAGGCTGACAAAGCCGTCAAAAAGCGCGTCAATCTCGGCAAGTGTCAGCTCGTCATCGGGACGTTTGCCTTGATAGCCGTTTGGCAGGCAATAATCACAGCGAAAGTTACAAAAGTCGGTAACCGATAGGCGTAGGTAGGTCAGCTGTCTGTTAAATCCGTCCACAAGCGGGGTGGGGGCAAGTTGGGTGTGTGAGCCTTGCCCGCCCATGTCAGCAAAGGGGGCTTTGGCGTGGTAGGTGGGGACGGATGTTTTCATGTTAATCGGCTGGGCGTTGCCTCGGCTATGGATGTAAGCTAAGTCTAACAAAACAAACATCGATAGTCATCCATCTAATAGGGCGCAGAATACTACTTTAGAAGTATAAATTGACAATAATCAATCCAAATTTGTCTTTAGCCACGCCCATTGTGCCCGCGCACGCACTTAAGATGGATATTCTGCCCTATTTTTTGGTTTATTTATCATAGATACGATTGGGCTTTACATGGACTTTTTGGGCGTTTTTCTTTATACTACACGCCAACGAATTTCATCTATTTTTTGAATCTTTATTGGCGAAATTCGCCTCATTCATCACATTCGGCTCATCATGCTAGACGTCACCGCTTATTCTATCAGCACCTACAAAAAAGAACTAAAAGCTCTCATCGCACTCGCCCTACCCATGCTACTGGCTCAGGTCGCCCAAGTCGGCACGAGCTTTGTCGATACCGTCATGGCAGGCGGTGCGGGCAAGGGCGACTTGGCAGCGGTAGCACTGGGCAGCAGCCTGTTCGTCACTGTCTATGTGACCTTAATGGGTGTGATGAGCGCGCTTAACCCCATGATCGCTCAGCAGCACGGTGCCAAGGCTACTCATGAGATTGGCGAGATGGGACGTCAGGGTCTGTGGTATGGACTGCTGATGGGCATCATTGGGATGTTGGCGATGTGGGTGGCGATCGCGCCATTTAAGGCATTTTTTGATTTAAATCAAGAGACGCTTGCCATCACCGAGAGTTATATTTGGTTTATCGGGCTTGCCATGCCTGCTGCCATGGTGCATCGTGCGCTACATGCCTATGCGTCCAGCCTCAATCGCCCTCGTGCGATCATGATCGTCAGCTGGATTTGCTTTGCGCTTAATATTCCTTTGAATTGGATTTTTGTTTATGGCAAATTTGGCATGCCTGCGCTTGGCGGTGCTGGCTGCGGCTTGGCGACTGCGGTGGTATTCTGGGTGAATGCCGTCGTGCTGGCTATTTATATCGCCAAAGACGTGTATTTTAAGCCGTTTGGTCTAACAGATAAAGTCACCGCCCCCAACCTAAAAACCTTCATAGAAATTACCCGCCTAGGCGCACCGATTGGCTTGTCATTTTTTATTGAGGTTAGCTTATTTACCTGCATCATGTTCTTGGTGGCGCGACTTAGTGGTGATACGGAGAACTATGTCGCCGCCCAGCAGATCGTGATTAGTCTGACCAGCCTTATCTTTATGCTGCCTCAGAGCATGGGCATCGCTTCAACCGTGCGCACCGGCTACTACCTAGGACAACAAAAACCAAAACGCGCACGCTATGTCTCAGGTGTCGCCATCTCATCCGCCATCGCTGTCTCATTTGTTACGGCGGCGTTTTTGATTGTTTTGCGTTACCCATTGGCGGACATGTACACCGATGATCTGACGGTGATTGGCATCGCTGCGACCGTGATTTTATTCGCTGCGGCATTCCAGCTGGTCGATGCCATTCAATGCGTGGCAAGCTACGCCCTGCGCGGCTACAAGGTCACGAACGTTCCCATGTTGATTCATCTCATCGCATTCTGGGGCTGCGGTCTGATTCCAGGGTATTTTTTGGCATTTCATTATGACATGGGCATCTATGGATTCTGGACGGCGCTTGTGATTTCTCTGGCGGTGGCGGCGGTTTTCTTGTTATGGTATCTTGAGCGCCACAGCCAAAAAATCGCACAAAATCTCTAAATACGCTCAAAAATCAGCCGATACCTTACTCAAATCTTGCCCATCGGTTGATTTTATCAATTTTACTTTTTAAATAAGCAAAAATTTTGTACTCTATAGCTACTTTTGCCATTTTTAGGACAATTATGAAAACCCTAACCAAAATCAGCCTTGCCCTAGCAAGCATCGGCGCATTCTCTAGCGCACAGGCCAATGATCTGCCTTATCTATCAAATGCACAGTTCCAGCAGTGCTTAGATAATCTCAAGCATTCATCCGCCTTTCGCGGCATCTCTGGTAGCACCTTTGAGATGTATCGCCCCAGCGAACCTGACCCCAGCGTCATCCGCTCGCTAAACTACCAACCTGAATTTAAAAAAGACCCATGGGATTATCACGCATCACTTGTTGATAGTGAACGTGTGGCAGATGGTCTGGCAGCTCGCGCTGAGCAGGCCGACGTGCTGCGCCGCATCGAGTCACGCTATGGCGTGAAGCCTGAGCACGTGCTTGGCGTGTGGGGTGTTGAGAGTAACTTTGGTCAGACATTAGGCGGCAAGAACCTATTCACCAGCTTAGCAACTTTGTCTTGCTTTGATCGTCGTCAGAGTTATTTTCGTGGTGAATTTGCCAGCGCACTCAAAATCGTCCAAAACGGTGACATCCGCCCATCTGACATGACAGGTTCATGGGCAGGTGCATTCGGACAGACACAGTTCATGCCGAGTACCTTTTTGGAATTGGCGGTGGATTTTGATGGTGATGGGCGCAAGGACTTAGTGAATTCTAAGGCAGATGCGCTTGCCAGTACCGCCAATTTCTTAACCAAACGTGGCTACCGCGCAGGTGAACCATGGGGCTATGAAGTCCGCCTAAACGGCTACACGGGCTCAAGCGGACGCACTGCCAAAAAATCCATCAGTCACTGGCAGAATCAAGGCATCACCCTACCAGATGGTCGTCCGTTGCCAAATAACATGGCATCGGCAGGTCTGCTATTGCCAGCAGGTCGCCAAGGTCCTGCGTTCTTAGTGGGTAAGAACTTCGATACCTTCTATTCTTATAACGCATCAGAGAGCTACGCACTTGCCATCGCTCATCTATCAACGCTGATTGAGAATTCTGATACCAACACTAATTTTGCCACCCCTTGGCCAACTGACGATCCTGGCATCAGCCGCCGTGAAGCCAAAGAAATTCAGCAAGCGCTACTAAATGCAGGATACGACATCGGCAAAGTCGATGGCATCATCGGCGATAATACGCGCCGCGCCATCATGGATTATCAACGACAAGCAGGCGTTAGCCCAGATGGTCGCGCAGGTCAAAAATTCCATCGCCTAATCACAAGCCGCGTGAGCACGAGCCTCGGCGCAGCTCAAGCTAACCCAGTCGCTCAGCCTGCTCAAGTTGTACGCCCTGTTGTACAGCAAGCACCATCGGTCGCGCCAACTCAAGCTCAGCCAACTTATGCGCCGGCACGCATCATTCAAGTGCCAGCTCAGACGGTTGCACCTAAGACATATCGCCGCGTGGTGAATGCTGATGGCACCATCTCATTAGTGCCAAACTAATCTGACAGACAAACAAAAGCCCAATCCTGGCGATTGGGCTTTTGTTTGTTAAATTTAGAGTTATGCACTCATTGCAATAGGCAGCAAGCCATCACTCTTCTTCTTGGTCATCATCCCATTTGGCATAGGATTTTGATGGGTCAATGCCTTGTGATTTTAGGTAGGCCACTTGCTCTTCAAGCGTGCGGTTTTTTTCGGCTTCGTGCATGCTGTCTTGCAGTTCATCGAATTTTTTGATTTGTTCATTTAGCTTTGATTCTGACATGGTCATCTCCTTTGCGGTTATGTTGGTCTGATACCATTAGACCAAATTTAAAGCGCTTTGACAATGCTAATCCATGCGCGGTTACATTTTTCTACATTTGCCTTACAGCACATCATCGGCCAATGGCAAAAAGTCATGACCCACGAATTTCACCTGATCATCAATCAGCCCGCCCACGGTTCTGGCCAGCTGCTCATCGAAATGACTGGCGTACAGAGTCAGTGGCAGATCCTTGGGCGAATTGGCACCAATCTGATAAGCATTCAGCAGCGACTTGACGCGCTGAGCAATAGCAGCACCCGAATCAATCAGATGTATGCTAAGGTTGTTTTTGTCGATATACGCCTGTAAAAACTCTCGAAAAAATGGATAGTGCGTGCAGCCCAGCACCACCACATCCACACCATCATCTGACCACAGGCGCATCTGCTCGATGAGTAGGTCTGCCACATGGCTGTCGATGGGCATGCCGCCTTCCACCCATGGCACGAGCATCGGCTCGAAGTGTTTTTGTACCGTGATGCCATTGGGGGTCGCTACTTCATCGATGACATCATTAAGCAGATGCCCCGACAAGGTGGCGCGCGTTGCCAATACGGCGATTTTGTTTGTCTGAGTCTTGGCGCAGGCGGGTTTTACAGCAGGCACCAGACCTACAATGGGCACACTGCATCGCTTTCTGATGGTAGGTAGTGCGTTCGCTGATGCGCTATTACACGCGATGACGATGAGCTTACAGCCGCGCTTGCACAACCTTGCCACCGCCTGCAAGGTTAACAATAGAATCTCATCGGCAGACTTATTACCATACGGGACATTCGCCGTATCAGCATAATAGATAAATCGCTCATTGGGCAGTAGCGCCTTTAGATGTCGATAGACCGACAGCCCGCCAACACCCGAATCAAACACGCCAATCGGTGCATTCTCTGGATCATTAACATAATCAGGATGCTGATTAATCATGACTCACCTCGGTTACCACACGGTGCGTACGTCCACCGCTTGTGAGCGTAAGTATCGTCTGATCGCCCTCTTCGGACAGCTCGCCCATCTGTATGAGATGATACAGCACATTAGCACCCACGCGTGCCGTCAGCTGATGGCGCGTGTCAATGTACAGACGATCTTCTGCCTTGCCATCCTTGATAAATTCCTTAAAATACAATGGATTATCATCAAGGACAATCTTATCGCCATTGGTTGTACCAAATTCAATCCACGTCACGTCATCTTGCTCGATTTGATCCACGGTGTTGATCAGTAGCGGCGCATCGAACACCTTAATCTGATACATGTCACTGGGTGTCTTCAAAAAATAACGCTTCACGCCATCATTACCCACCTGACCCCAAAGCACGCTGGCAAACAAATCAACCAATGACTGACGAGTCATCTTATCACCTTCATGATACCATTCTGCATTATCCGCGATAAAAATATCAAAGTCGTGAATGCGCGTGGGCGACCATTTCTCAAGCGGGGGAATTTTGCGGTTATTTTGAGGTGATGAATGACTAAGAATGTCCTGCAAGACATTGTTTTTATTGTTAATTTGTGTATTATTCTCTGTCATTATACCACCTGCATCATTAGGCTAGATTTGGATTAATTGTATCTGAATTAACCCCAAAAAATCAATCATCCCAACAATCATTCGCCACAATTTTTTACAAAATTATCATCACATGCGCGCAAATCTCTGATTAATTGCATAAATTGACTTGCTTAAAAATCTGATGTTGGTAAAATAATGAAATTTC
>NZ_JAAELD010000157.1 GCF_024227015.1 Moraxella sp. | reverse complement strand
GTAAAAGGGAAAAAAGGGAAAAAAGGATAAAAGATTAAAAAATCCGCGCAACCACACGACGACGAACAACACGAAAACCAGCGTAGTCGTAACGGCTGTCTGGGCTGCTCCTGCTACGGTAGGCAGCACGGGTGCCGCGGGAGTTGACGTACCACGAGCCACCACGCAGCACTCGGTAGTTCTCATTACCTCCCTCCAAGACACTCCCATCAGTAGGCGCACCTTTATAACTGTAATGCCAAAGATCAGCAACCCATTCCCAAAGATTACCCACAGTGTCATGCAAACCAAACGGATTCGCTTTAAAAGAACCTACTGGCGCAGTTTTTTTCTTATCCCATTGACTGCCGCAACCATCACAATTAGCCCTATTTTTACCAATTTCATTACCCCACCAATATTTTGTTTCCGTCCCTGCGCGGGCTGCATATTCCCATTCCGCTTCGCTGGGCAAGCGATATTCTTCACCGGTTTGTTCACTGAGCCATTCCGTATAAGCAACGGCATCATGCCAAGAAACGTTTATCACCGGGCGATTACCCCGTCCCCAACCTCTATCATTAGGTTTTTTTCTACCGGTTGCGTTGGCAAATTTATCATACTCCGCAAAAGTCACTTCATAGCGACCCATCGCAAATCTTTTGATAGAGACTTCATGGACGGGCTTTTCTCTTTCAGAACCCTGAGTGTCGCCCATGCGAAAAGTACCGGCAGGAATAACAACCATTTCTGGGCCATAGCCGCCGTCTTTCAAACGGTCACGGACTACTTTACCAGGTATCAACCAATTAATATTGTTGGTAACGAAGGTGAGTTGGTTGAACAAATCGTCGGCCCTTTGAGTCTGTTTGTTATCCGCAGCGGTGAGTCTGTGATCCACTTTGGTGATTTGTTCTGACAATTCGTTAGCCTTATTGGTGATTTGCTCCGACAAATCGTCAGCCTTTTTGGTAATTTGCTCTGACAATTCGCCAGCCTTTTGGTTCTGTTTCTTGTCCAACGCCGCTAATTGGTTTTCAAAATCAGCCTTCAATTCATTCATCGACTGATGAGACTGATAAACCAAACCCACCCCTAGCAACACCGCCAACAATGCCATTGCAACCATCGAGGCGGCATACCAACCTAATGACACATAACGTCGGATCGGTTTTTCTTCCTTATCAAGGCATTGTTCAACACGCTTCCAAGCAAAACTCAGTGGTTCCAAACCATCGCCAATCATCGAAAGCGAAAAAGTCGCTGACAATAACGTCGATACTGAATCCTTATAGTCCGAATCATCGGCCAGTTTAGGATGCGTTTTCAGGGCCACTAAACATTGACAATGGCTCTGCCAAAAAGCCAATGGGGTGATAATTGCTAAATCCGTTTGCCGCAACGCCAGCGATAACTCGGCTACTCGGCTATCACGATTCGCCAATATCGAAACCTGATTCATCACCTCGGAGGCTTGTTGCCATAATAGATGATGAGTCGCTAAACTCATCACCGGCGGAATATAATCGGCATCCCATTGTCCATCCTTCAATCGCCCAAGCGGTAGCCCGTCACCAGTTTTAACTAACTCATCAATACCTGCCTGCCAAGCTCGCCACTCTAGTTGGACTTGATACAATGGAAATTCGGGCAACGTCTCCCGCAGTGCATCAGGCATCGGAAATGGTTGAGCGATAGCGAATAAACCATTGTTTTCATTAGAATTATCATACAAAGGTATCTTGGTTTGGGCACACACCAATAATTTGCCAGTGGCTGTCACCGCGAGCAGTTCAGAAAGAGCGACAGACCCCTCT